>NZ_RZSC01000329.1:0-6372 GCF_003998155.1 Mesorhizobium sp. M1E.F.Ca.ET.063.01.1.1 | reverse complement strand
AACAAAACGAAGCCGCTCGTCCATGAGTCCAGTCTCTCGCCAAACCATCGCCGGTCCTCCCGGCAAACGAGAAAACTGTCACCCATCTAATCGGTCCATTCTGTTACCTATCTATCCGGTTCGGACAAGACCAGGTAACTCCGCGCTCTGTTGCCTCACCCTGTCGGACGCTTGAGCGGCTGGAAGAAGCAGGCCACAATCCCCACCTATGGAGAAATCCAAAGGAGGTTTGACATGGCTTCTTCCGAACGTGCGGTCCTTGCCGGCGGCTGCTTCTGGGGCATGCAGGATTTGATCCGTCGCTTCCCCGGCGTGATCTCCACTCGTGTCGGCTACAGCGGCGGCGACGTGCCGAACGCAACCTACCGCAACCACGGCACCCATGCCGAGGCGATCGAGATCATCTTCGATCCGACCAAGACCAGTTTCCGCACGCTGCTCGAGTTCTTCTTCCAGATCCACGACCCGACGACCAGGAACCGCCAGGGCAACGATGTCGGCATGAGCTACCGCTCGGCGATCTTCTACACCAGCGACGAGCAGAAGCGGGTGGCCGAGGATACCATCGCCGATGTCGACGCCTCGGGCCTGTGGCCCGGCAAGGTCGTCACCGACCTCGCTCCGGCCGGTCCCTTCTGGGAGGCCGAGCCCGAGCATCAGGATTATCTCGAGCGCTATCCCAACGGCTACACCTGCCATTTCGTCCGGCCGGGCTGGAAGCTTCCGGTCCGTCAAAAGGCCGCCGCATCATAAAAATAGCGGCTACGCAGCAGCCGCTTTTGCACGATCACGCCCGCCGTGCCGAAAGGCATGGCGGGCTTTTTGTGTTCCGGCATGCGGACTCAGCCCTTGGCTCGGCGATTCTCGTTTTCGTGGCTGCCGATCCAATGGGCGCGGATGCGGTCGCTGGCTTCGAGATAGGCCATGTCGATGAGATAGGTCAGCAGCTTTTCGCCATCGGCCTCAGCCCTCTGGCGAAGCTCCCGCAATATCCCCTGCGCAAACTGCAGGTTTTCCATTTTGCTTGGCTGGTCCATCGGTGTCCCCAATGTCTGCGAAGTAGATCTGGCTAACTATGCTGCATGAAGATTGTGACGCGATTAACGGTGGGGACGTATCCGGTTGCATTGACCTCGATCAACAAACCGGTTGGACATTACGAAAAAATGTCGATATTTTACGCCCCAATCGGATAGCGACCATGCACGAAGATGAGGGCAGCACTCCCGACAAGTTGCAAGCCATGCTTGACGTGATTGCCAGGAGCGAACCTTCGAGTGGGGAGGCCGATGTCGGACGGATGCAGGCCGACGCCATCAAAGCCGCTAATGTGCTGATCGAATTCTATGCCGATGCCGCGCTCGAACGAGCCAAGCTCATCGAGCGCCGCTCGCCCCAGTCGCATTTCGCGCGCATGGTGACGGCCGAGGTCGGCAGGCGCGGAAGGCTCGCGCCCAGAAGCTAGCCCAGAAACTGGCAAGGTTCGCTTCAGGACGATTTGTGCCCCCTCGATTTCTCGCCAAGCCTTTGCCGGATCTCTTCCTGGATGTTGTCCAGCAGGTAAGACAGCATGTCGTGCCCGATCGATTGCGCGATCGCCTGAGCCTGCTCGACATGGTCGTGAATTTCGCGCAGCGAATGCTCTTCGCACGCGGCGTCCTGCGTCAGATCGACGAACCAGCCTGGATAGAGCGCCGCCTCGCCCATGCCGTCGACATAACATCGGCCAACGGCAAGGATCTTGCGCAGTCCCATCTTTTCCGAGCGGACCTTGTAGACTTCGCGGAAGCCTGACCTGCGCTCTATCGCCTTGCGGATCGCCAGCCGAACCCTCGACCGGTCCTCCCGCTCGATGCTTTGCATCCACCTTTCCAGCGGAGCGCCATGCGAGAATTCCTCGAGCGTCAGGTCGAAATAGGCGGATAGATTGGCATCCCCGTAGATGCGGTCACGCTTGATATCCCAGGTCCAGAACCCGTCGATCGGTGGATACCGCATATGCGCGTAGCGGCTGCGTTCGGGCGCCGACGTCATGAAAACCGCCCCGTCCGGTTTCAAGATTCGCCAGTACTATGTCGCAAAATCCCAAAGAAACAAAGATGGCATTTGTACAAGGCAGAAAATCATAGGGACCGCTGCTTGCTTACATAGTTTGATGGCATGGTTGGCATAACCAGAAAATACGAATGATGAATAAATTTTCTCTTGCCGAAACAATTTTCACTTCGCTGCTGCAACTGAAGCTTGGCGCTTCCCGCGATGGGCAAAAACCGCGCCATTCAAAATAATCTTAAAGTTGTATTCGCCTGGATGCGTGCCAAGGCTGGACATTCTATCTATTTTGCAAGGCCGGCGCGGCAATGCTGGTGTGTTGCCTGAGCCGCGCCGGCCAAAGCGGCCTCCAAAAGGTTTCGCCGCGCCCGGGATGCTAACGGCCGTTGTCGCTCCGGCAAACCGACCGGTGGTTGAAAATGCGCGTACTTCAGGAAGAAGATAGGGCCTCGCGGGTCAGCGGCCGACCATTTCCGGACACATTGCCGACTCACTGAAACCGAAGCTCTCTCTGGCATCGGACTTAAGCCTTGCCGGCGCCAAGACCTAGGCTGAACGCCGATGTGGCTCCCCGCCCGTCTCCGGTTCGCCACCATCGGCCGCCGAATCGTCGGCAATCCTGTCATGGTCGAACTGACGCGCCTCGGGCAGGGGATGCAACCAGTGCTCGCGGCGGCCAATCCACAGTTCGTAGCTGGGCACCAGCCCTTCGGTTGGCGCGACGTCGAGGCTGCCGATCATCACCTCGACCTCGTCCTCTCCGACGGACGGCACACGGCTGCCGCAGGTCGGACAGAAGCTGCGATCGCCATAGGTGCTGGTGATTCCAGTGCTTTCGAAAGCTTGGCGCGGCCACACGGCAAAGGCGTGAAAGACCGAGCCGCTGGTCTTGCGGCAGTCCTTGCAATGGCAAAGGCCGACCCTCAGCGGCTCGCCGGTTACCCGGAATTGCACGCCGCCGCACAGGCAACTGCCGCTGCGGATGATATCGTTGGACATGGCCGTTCCTCCTGCAGCCGGTCTCGCGGGATCGCTAACCGCTACAATTCGAGCGCCGCCGCAACGGTTCCGCACTGCAGGTGGAAGCGTCACTCAACCGGGGAAGTCGAAGACCGGTTCCTCGCAGCGGTAGACGCGGCATGGACCGTCGCGGGTCGGAATCGCGACCGAGATCGGCACCTCCGGCCAGTCGCACTCATTGCCGAACTGGCGCACGAAACGATCATAGGTGTTGGGCCCGGTGGTCAGCACCGCGGCGTGCCGGCTCTGGATCAGCGCCTGCGCCTCGGCGCAGCTCATGGCGCGTGTGTCAGGTCGGGCATGAGCGGCGCACGTTGCCCACAAGATCGTGCCGGCAGTAAGAATGATCGACAGGCTTTTCATGGAGGTACCGGGATTCCAGTCATGGACTTTTCGGTAACGAGTATGGATCGCCGCCGGAACACCGCAAGTCTTTTGAGCGGCGCCCTGGTGCCATCGCCCGGAGCGCCCGCCGGCTTCGGCTGGGCGGCGCGACCGGTCAGTCGTTTTTGCCTTCGTGTCCGCCGCATTCGAGGCACGCCATACTTTGCCCTGGGCAGTTCAGCCGGTGTGTCCCTTCCGGGCAGCAATGACCGTTGGAACTGACCCAGCGTTCGCAAACGAAGACTTTCCTGGCGCCGTGGCAGCGCCGGCACTCTATCGAGGGCATCGGCTTTTCCTCGGGCGAGACGCGATGCTCCGCCTCAACGACCGTGTTCATCCGTTTGATCCCCAACGACTGGATAGTCGGCCCGGTTTTTTGGAAAATATTACATTAGCCATCCGCGATATAAAAGCCCGGCGACGGATGACGAAAGTTTCATCGGTCGACGCTTCCCCTTTGCGCCGCCCTTGCTAAAGGTGGTCCGGCAAAGAGCGCCCGAGCAGATTCCGCCGGGCAAGGGCAGGTAACGGGATCTTCCGGCAATGACATGGACCGGCGCGGGCGTGCTTTTCATCCTGGTAGCCACCTATGCCGGGGTTGCTGTCGGCCGCATTCCCGGCCTGCGCCTCGATCGCGCCGGCATCGCGCTGCTCGGCGGCGCCGCCATGATCGCTATCGGCGCGATCGGTATGGAAGACGCCTACCGCGCCATCAATTTCGACACCATCACGCTCTTGCTTGGCATGATGATCGTGGTGGCGCATCTCAACGTTTCCGGCGCCTTCCGCGCGCTGGGCGGTTTCGCCATCGAGCATGCGCACGCGCCCTTCATGCTTCTGATCATGGTGACGCTTCTGACCGGCGTGCTCTCGGCCTTCCTGGTCAATGACGCGATCTGCCTGGTGATGGCGCCGATCGTCGTCCACGTCACCCGCGTCATAAACCGCAATCCGGTTCCCTACCTCATCGCCACCTGCACAGCCTCCAACTGCGGCAGCGTCGCCACCATCACCGGCAACCCGCAGAACATGGTGATCGGCGCGCTGTCGGGCATTTCCTATCCGGCCTTTTCGGCGGCGCTCGCGCCTGTCGCGCTGTTCGGCCTTATCGCCGTCATCGTCATCATCCGCATCGTCTACCGCGCTGAATTCTCCCGCACGGTGGAGCTCAGCCCCGAGGTCTATCGCGGCCGTATGCTGCCCGGCCAGGTGCTCAAAGCGACCATCGTCTGCGTGGCGCTGGCCATTGCCTTCTTTGCCGGCGTGCCTGTCGCCAAGGCGGCGCTGATCGCTGGCGCCTTCCTGCTTGTCACCCGCGCGATCAAGCCGCACCGCATCTACCGCGAGATCGACGGCCCGCTGCTGTTCATGTTCGCCGGCTTGTTCGTGGTCGTGGCGGGCGCCGAGCGCACGCTGCTCACTCCCGACATGGTCGCCTGGGCGAAGACTATCGGTCTCGACAACGTCTGGCGGCTCTCCGGCTTCACGGCGGTGCTTTCCAACATCATGAGCAACGTGCCGGCGGTGCTGGCGCTGAGGCCCTTCATCCCGGGCCTCGGAAACCCTGAGCGCGCCTGGCTGGTCGTGGCGATGAGCTCGACGCTCGCCGGCAATTTCACCCTGCTCGGCTCCGTCGCCAATCTCATCGTCGCCGAGCAGGCGAAAGCGGCGGGCAAGGAACTGTCCTTCTCCGCCTTCTTCAAGGTCGGCCTGCCGCTGACCTTGCTGACTCTCCTCGCCGGCACGGCCTGGCTGGCTTTCACCTCCTGACTTCGAACTTTTCCGCCGCGACAAAAATCTGTCGCGGGTGTCCATCGAATCGATTGCGCAAACGTTTCGATGGCTCTATGGTCTCGCCAGATCCGCCGAAGAGCGGACGGGAAACGCATCTAAGGGAGGAGCGCTTGCGGGCACTCCGTTCGCATGCCGACAATGGCTGAGGTCGCGCGCCGCGCCGGCGTTTCGGTTTCCACCGTCTCGCATGTCGTCAACCGCACGCGCTTCGTCTCGCCCGAGAAGGCGCAGCTCATCAACGACGCCATCGCCGCCATGGGCTACCAGCCCAACGAGCTGGCGCGCTCGCTGAAAGTCGCCTCGACCAACAGCGTCGGGCTCGCCATCTCGGCGATCTCCAACCCTTACTTCACCGACATCATTTGCGCCGTCGAAGCCGAATGCGCGCGGCTCGGCCTGATGGTGTTCCTGTCGGACACGCAGGAAGACCCCGACCGCGAGCTCCAAGTGGTGCGCGCCTTCCACCAGCGCCGCGTCGACGGCGTGATCCTGGCCCCGTCCGGTTCGCCTGAGCGCGCGATCGCCTATCTCGCCGACAAGAAGCTGCCTTGCGTCTTGATCGACCGCTTCGCCGACGACCGCTTCGACCAGATCGGCGTCGAGAACGAGACGGCGATGCGGGCGCTGATCGACCATGTCGCTTCCTTCGGCCACAGGCGTATCGGCTACATTGCCGGCCAGCCGGGGCTCGCCACCACGCGCGAGCGCGTCGACGCCTTCCGCGCCTCGCTTGCAGCCAATGGACTTGAGTGCCTGCCGCACTATGTCTCGCCGGAGAATGTCGACACGGCGAGCGCCACGGTATCGACCCATGCGATCCTGTCGCTGCCCGCGCCGCCCACCGCATTGGTCACCGGCAACAACATGACGACGATCGGGGCAGTCCGCGCCATCCGCGAGAAGGGTCTTTCGATCCCGCGTGACCTCTCGCTGGTCGGCTTCGACGATTTCGAATGGGCCGACTGCTTCGAACCCAGGCTGACGCTTGTCGAGCAGCCTTGCACCGAGATCGGCCGCCAGGCGGCGGCGCTGCTCAGCGAGCGCATCGCCTCCAGCGGCGCGGGGCCGGCCGAGGCGAGGCCGGCATGAGCGCGCCGCTGCTTTCCGTAACCGGCGCTTTAC
>NZ_RZSC01000328.1:0-6376 GCF_003998155.1 Mesorhizobium sp. M1E.F.Ca.ET.063.01.1.1 | reverse complement strand
GTTCATGTCGATCGTGTCGAAATGAACGATCGGCGCGATGGCGTCGAAGAAGGCGAGCGCATCGGCGCCCGTGGCCTCGGCGATCGACTGGGCAAGCGAGGGCGCCGTCAGCGGGCCGGTGGCGACGATCGTCTGGTCCCACTCCGCCGGCGGCAGGCCAGGCAATTCCTCGCGGACGATGGTGATCAGCGGGTGGGCGTTGATCTTCGCGGTGACCGCATCGGAGAAGGCGTCACGGTCGACGGCGAGCGCGCCGCCAGCCGGCACCTGGTGAGCGTCGCCGGCGCTCATGATCAGCGAGCCGGCAAGCCGCATTTCGGCGTGCAGCAGGCCCACCGCATTGGTCTCGGCGTCGTCCGAGCGAAACGAGTTGGAGCAGACGAGCTCGGCCAGCCCGTCGGTCTTGTGGGCATCGGTGCCGCGCACCGGGCGCATTTCGTGCAGCACGACCGGAACGCCGGCCTCGGCGATTTGCCATGCCGCCTCGGAGCCGGCGAGGCCACCACCGATGACGTGAACGGGATCTTTGCTCATGAGCGCCGGAATAGTCGCTTGGCGCGGCGAATGCAATTGCCGGCTTCGGCGGGCTGGTGCGGGAAGACTGCCCCCTAGCTATTTGTTTTACGCAATTCCGGACGAGGCTTACGGCGACGTCGCCGAGCCCAACCGCTGCACACTTTTTCTGGAATTGCTCCAAAAACAACAACACCCGCCGGGGGAGGAGGTCCGGCGGGTGTCGTTTTGGGGGTCGATCCTCGGGAGGAGGTGAAGATCGACCGTATTCGCCATCGCCGGGGAGGAGGTCGGCTTTGACGAAATTCCTTCCGCCACATGTTGAAAAGGGGCGGAACCTTTTGGAGAACAACGCCCGCCGGGGGAGGAGGTCCGGCGGGCGCCGTTTCGGTGGTCAACCCTCGGGAGGAGGTGAGGGTTGGCCGTATCCGTCAGGGTCGGGGAGGAGGTCGACCCTGGCGAAATGCCTTGCTTAGACCGCCTTGCGGGCGATCGTCTTGATCTCGTCGCGAACGATACCGAGATCGTAGAGCTGGCGGTTCGAAAGCCGACCCAGCTCGGAAACCGTCTCGCGATAAACGCGCCAGTTACGGTAGCTGCGGATCAGGTTCATTGTCTTACTCTTCTCAAAACTGGTTCGGACCATTCGCGGTCCGAAGCGGATTAGACCGCCTTGCGGGCGACGTAGTGGATGTCGCTGCGGCTGATGCCGAGGTCGGTCAGTTCACGGTTCGACAGGCGGTTCAGCTCGGAAACGGTTTCCCGGTAGCGGCGCCAGTTGCGGTAGTTGCGGATCAGGTTCATGGTAGTGCTCGTTTCGTCTTTAGTTCGGATCATTCCGTTTGTGTACGAACAGAAAATAGGTCGGATCATATCGGTTTAAAAGTGTCATTGGCGCATGGCAGCAATGCAAATTGTGCAATGCAACATTAACGACCCTTCACGCTTGCGACACAAAGAAGACCGAATCGGAAAATGCCGCTGCATCAACGGTTTGGCCCTTGCGGCTAAAAAAATGACCAAGCTTGGGGGAAACGCATGGCGGGCTATGCGACACGGGTGAGGGCGGATATTGCCCGCTGGCGGGAGGCGGGCCTGATTGATGCGGCGACGGCCGATGCATTGGCGCGCGACGTGGCCGCCAACGAGCGCACCTCGCTGAGCTTCGGCTCGATCCTGGCGATGATGGCCGCACTGCTGTTCGGCGCTGCGATACTCATCTTCGTGGCCGCCAACTGGGAAGCCATTCCCCGGCTGGCGCGCGTGGCAGCGCTGTTTGCCGTCATCGTCGGCGGCTATGTCGGCGGTGCGTTGCTGAAGACACGCGATCACGCGGCGATCGGCGAGGCGCTGTGGGTCGTCGCCGCCGCGGCCTTCGGCGGATCGATCGCGCTGATCGGCCAGATGTATCACCTGTCGGGAGACGAGGCCGCGGCGCTGCTGACCTGGTGCGCCGGCACCGCGCTGGCGGCGGTCGCATTGCGCTCGAACCCCCTCACCGTGGCTGCGGTCGGCATCGCCGATGCCTGGTTGTTCCTCAAATGGGGCGGATTTTTCCGCCGGGCCGAGTTTCCCTATCTCTTCGCGGCAATTGCGCTGGTGCTGTTTGCCATTTCATTCTGGACACGCAGCCAGGCGGCGCGACACCTGATCGTCCTGTCGATCCTGTTCTATCTCGTGCTGCTGGCGATAGATCACAACACGCTGCAAGTCGCCATTCCGCTCGTGCTCGTCTCGGCGGCGCTGTTCGCGGCTGCGATCTTCGCGGCGGAACCCGTCGACAGGATCGTGCAGCTCGGCGGCCGGCTGCCCTTGCACGCGCTTATCGGTTTTCTCGCCGGCCTGGCGATGGTCCAGTTCGAACTGGGCGATGAGGCGAGCTACAACAGCGGCTTTGCGATTGCCTCAGCGACCGCGCTTGCAGGCATCGTCGCGGCGATCATGCTGGGCGGTCGTGAGAGCAGGGGCTTGCGCTGGGTGGCCTATGCCGGCTTCGCCTTCGAACTCGCCATCATCTATGTTGTGATGTTGCAGTCGATGCTAGGCACGGCCGGCTTCTTCCTGTCCGCGGCCGTGCTGCTGGGGATACTGGCGCTGGTCATCATCCGCGTCGAAAAGCGCATGAAGACGCCTGCCGGGGGAGGAGCAGCGGCATGACCGGGAAAAGACTGATCATCTCGGCGCTGGTGCTGGCGCTTTTCCAGATCGGCTTCCTGAGCTGGATCATTGCCGGACGCGCGGCGATCCTGCGCAACGGCAAGGAAGTGGTTTTGAAGATCGAGCCTGTGGACCCACGCGATCTTCTGCGCGGCGACTACATCTCGCTTGGCTATGACATATCGCGCATCCCGGTGAGGCTCATCGCCAACATTCCGCCAGGCAAGTTCACCAGCAACGATTCCGAGCTCGTCGTCAGGTTGAAGAAGGGTGCCGACGGCTACTGGCAGCCGAGCGCGGCATGGTTCGATCAGGCGCCGGCGCCTGCCGCTTCCGATGAGGCCGACATTGTCGGCCATGTGGCGGATGGCTGGGATCTACGCTCACCCAACATGACGATCGCGCCGGAATACGGGATCGAGCGCTTCTATCTGCCCGAAGGCCAGGGCGTGGCGATCCAGAATGACATGCGCGTGCGGCCGTTCGGCATCAAGCTGGCGCTGTCAGCCAACGGCGCGGCGCAGATCAAGGCGCTCATGGACGGCAGCAAGACGCTGTTCGAGGAGCCGCTTTATTAGTGTGTACGGCCTTGGCGTGAGCGCGACGGTCCGCCTGAACGGTGGTCTCGGTTATCGCTGAACACTGCCTGTCTCTGCGATGATTTTGAGATAGGGACCAATCGAAATCGTATAGCTAAAGTTTGCTACGCCTTTTTCCTGCTTGTGTATCGAGGGGCTGCGTACAACCCAGTCATAGACGCCCGAGACAATGCAGCGATCGTCAACGCAGTTGACCATAATGCTGTCATTGCGGACGCTATATCCGCGTTCAGGCCATCGCTGATAATAGTTCCTCTTGTCCTGAATGATCGAGCTCAGGTTCGTCAACTTGCCATAATAGTCGACCGTGGGAGCGTAGGACGCCTGAGCTTGAGCAAGAGCGAAATCGTCGTTGTCGCCATGATGCTCGATGAGATCCTTGACGAAGGCGACCGCTACGCTTTCCGGCTGTTGCGTGGCATCGGGTACAGGGGAAGGCACGGGCGCGGGATTTGGCCTCGCAGACATCTGCGATGTATCTGCCGGCGATTGGCTCGTTTCGGCATTGGTCACGCGCAAGTCAGCCATTTCGCTCGCCGACAGGTATCTTATATCATGCTTGCCGTAGCTCGAAGCCAATTCCATCAGCTTGGGATCCACTCCCATCTCGACTACATAGGCTAGGACTGCGGCCGTTCCGAGCTGGACACGGGCGTCAGCCTCTTCGTTGGACATCCCGTCAGCCGGTTTGAGGAACGGCCGGTGAATACCGATAGAACCTGGTTCGGCAATACGGTGGACGCCACCCAAGAAGGCCAGTGAGCAGGCCGAAGCGCACTGCAATTGGCGAACCTGAAGCGTATCCAACCCTGCCGCGCGGATCATGCGCCCCAGCCGAATCGCACTGCCGACATTGCCGCCGGGCGAGTTGAATACGATCACCCTGGCCCCGCTGCTCGCAACCGCGTTGCCTAAGGCGTTCACGGGTTCGTTGGCGCCAAATTCACCGGAGACAACAAGCATCGGCTGCCCGCCCGGAGAGGAGGCCGCAGTGTACTCTAAAGCCTCAACCTGACATGTCGCTGCGGCGACAGCTGACCCAACCCCTAGAACCAGAGAAACGACGCGCACAACCTGACAGAGCCCCAACCCACCTGCTGCAACTAAGAACCTGTTAACGGGCTATTTCAAGTGCATCGGATAGGCAAAAAGCGGAATTGTCTCCGCGGGCGTAAGGCCTTGCTCGCGCCGCCAGGAATTGATTGCTCCGGTCGTTCTTTTGCCAAGGCTTCGGAGAGGCCCTTTTGCTCACTGATCTTCAGGTGGCTCGTCGCCCGAAGCTCGTCAGAGCGAAGGATGGTGCGGATGAAGGGACTCGAACCCCCACGCCTTTCGGCACTGGAACCTAAATCCAGGGCGTCTACCAATTCCGCCACATCCGCGTTCCCCGGCAATCCCATGTAGCCATCATTCTGTCAATGTGAGGGTCCAAATGGGTCGGGGTCCAAATGGCCGTCATTCGCCTAATCGCGAAGATAGTTGAAAATTAGCCTAGCCTGTGACAAAAGGCGTGTCGAATGTGACGGGACGCGACTATCCGCTTCTGCAGAATGCAAGAAGAAGTAGGAAAAACAAAGACTTCTTCACATTTTGGAAGCGTAGTTCAGGAGAGTTTGAGCCGCGACAGCGGTCAGATCACCGGGTTCCGTACCAAAAGCCATTTCCGGCAAGATTATACCGGCAGGCTGTGAACGGCTAGGAACCGTTTGGCAGCCTCATTGGTGAAAACAAAGGTTTTAGGATGCAGGTCACCGAAACGCTCAACTCCGGTCTCAAGCGCGAGATCAAGATCACCGTGCCGGCCGGTGACATGGAAGCCAAGCTGATGGCGCGGCTCAACGACGCCCGCGACAAGGTGCGGATCAACGGCTTCCGCCCGGGCAAGGTGCCGGTGCAGCACCTGCGCAAGGTGTACGGCAAGTCGTTCATGGCCGAAGTCGTCAACGAGATCCTCAACGACTCGACCCGCTCGATCATCTCGGGCCGCGGCGAAAAGGCTGCCATGCAGCCCGAAGTGATCATGACCGAGGACGAGAAGGAAGCCGAGAAGATCCTGGCCGGCGGCGCCGACTTCGAGTTCCGTCTCAATTACGAAGTCATCCCGGCGATCGAGATCAAGGATTTCTCCGACATCAAGGTGACGCGCCAGGTTTACGACGTGCCGGGGTCGGAAGTCGAAGACCAGGTGAAGCGCGTCGCCGAATCCGCGCGCAGCTACGAGCCTAAGGATGGCAAGGCCGCCGGAGGCGACCGCGTGACCATCGACTATGTCGGCAAGATCGGCGGCGAGGCCTTTGCCGGCGGCGCCGGCACGGACCAGCCGCTGGTGCTGGGCTCCAAGGAGTTCATCCCGGGCTTCGAGGATCAACTGATCGGCACCAAGGCCGGTGACGAGAAGTTGGTCACCGTCACCTTCCCCGAGAACTACCAGGCGGCGCATCTGGCCGGCAAGGAAGCCACCTTCGACGTCACCGTCAAGGAAGTGGCGAAGCCCGGCGAACTCGAAGTCACTGACGAGACCGCCAAGAACCTTGGCCTGGAATCGCTGGAGCGTCTTCGCGAGATCGTGCGCGGCCAGATCGAGAACCAGTTCGGTTCGATGACCCGCCAGAAGGTGAAGCGCCAGCTGCTCGACCAGCTCGACGCCGCCTACTCCTTCGAGGCGCCGTCGAAGCTCGTCGAAGCCGAGTTCAACAACATCTGGGCGCAGGTCAACCGAGACCTCGAAGCGGCCAGCCGTACCTTCGCCGACGAGGAGACCACGGAAGAAGAGGCGCGCGCCGAATATATGCGTCTTGCCGAACGCCGCGTGCGTCTCGGCCTGGTTCTCGCCGAGATCGGCGAGAAGGCCGGCGTCACCGTGTCGGACGAGGAGTTGCAGCGCGGCCTGTTCGAACAGGTTCGCCGCTTCCCGGCCAACCAGCAGCAGGAAGCCTTCGAGTTCTATCGCAACAACCCGGAGGCGATCAATTCGCTGCGCGCGCCAATGTTCGAGGAAAAGGTCGTCGATTATCTGCTCGGCCAGATCTCGGTAAACGACGTCAAGGTCAGCAAGGAAGAGCTGATGGCCGACGACGAGGAGGCAGAGACCGCGACCAAGGCGAAGC
>NZ_RZSC01000327.1:0-6382 GCF_003998155.1 Mesorhizobium sp. M1E.F.Ca.ET.063.01.1.1 | reverse complement strand
GCTTCATAGGGGCGAACCCCATCGGTGGTCGCACCGCCTCTTCGTTGGCTACCGGCTCACCCGGCACGCGGCATTCATGGGCGCCCCTCGACCATCACATCATCTCGATGATCGGCGCGATCTCGACGGTGAAGGCCGGGTTCGTCAGGATCGGGCAATCCTTGGCCTTGGCGACGGCATCGTCGATGTCCTTCGCCTCGACGATCGTGTAGCCGGCGGTCGGATTGCTGCCGCCATTGTTCTCGACCTTGCCGCCGGGCAACACCGTTCTCGACATGCCGACCGGATTGCCGCCGTCGACCACGGCCTGGCCGAGCTTGCCGTACCAGCCGGTCCAGGCATCCATCGCTGCTTTGCGTTCGGCCTCATCGGTCGGCATCTTGCCGGAGCCATGATAGACATAGAGAAATTTCGCCATGTTCTCCTCCCTTGTCTGCGGCGTTGAACCGGCATGCGGCCACGCCGCGCTATTTCTGTTTTGGCGCAATTCCGGGCGGGAAACCGTTTCTCACTTTTCCTGGAATTGCTTTAGCGACATGCGGCCATGCCGCAATCCGATATGCGGCCATGCCGCAATCGTTGATCATCGGACCAAACGGCGGGGCGGGCAAATCAAAATTCGCAGATGCTAATATGAGGCTGATAAGCCTCACCTTGCCATGGCATGGTATTCGGGGTTCGGCCGCATGTCGACGGCAGCCGCCACCCGGTTCGACATGTTGAAGAAGGCGGCGGTCGAAGCGATGTCCCAGATATCGCGGTCGGTAAAGCCGGCCTGGCGCAAGGTGGCTCGGTCGGCCTCGACGATCTTGGCCGGCTCTTCCGTCAGCTTGACCGCGAACTCCAGCATCGCGCGCTGGCGAAGGGGCAGGTCCGCGGCGCGGAAATTCATCACCATCATCTCGCCAAGCGCCGGGTGACCGGAAAGCTGGCGCACCGCCGCGCCATGCGCGGTCAGGCAGTAGAAGCAGTGGTTGATCGATGAGACGACCACCGCGATCATCTCGCGCTCCAGCTTCGACAGGCCGGAATCGCCGAGCATCAGGTCGTTGTACATGTCGGTGAAGGCGCGCAGCTTCTTCTCGTCGAAGGCGTAAGCCAGAAGCACGTTGGGAACGAGGCCGAGCTTCTCCTCGCATTTGGCGAAATAGGCCTTTGTCGCCTCGCCGAGCTCCGCCTGGACCAGGTCGAGCGCGGTAATCCTGTTGGTCATGGTCGTTCTCCTTGCAGGGCGATGGCGTTGGTTCGAATTTTTTAAAACGTCGTCAAACCTTTGTCGCCAAACGGCAGTCATCTGGCTACCATAGTCGCAAAAGCATGCCACGGGAGGGAATTGGCGTCATGGCCAGCGTGAAATCCAAGCCGAAGAAGAGAGCCGCAGCCGCCGTGAAAGCGGAAGAGAAGCCAGCGAGGCTTGCCGACCACCTGCTTGCTCGTGCGCCGGCCGAGGATGTCGCGGCCTATGACGTGGCCGACCTGGAGCGCGCTGCCGACCTCGCGAGCCGGGCGGTGGCCAGCCACAAGAAGGGCGAGAGCGTCGTCGCGATCGAAGCCGATTCAGGCGTTTCCTGCGGCGGCAGGCCGGTCACGGTCATCACCGTCGTCAACGACAACATGCCGTTCCTGTTCGATTCCATCCTCGGCGAGATCGCCGAGACCGCCGGCGAGCCGACGCTGGTGACCCACCCGATCATGACGGTTCGGCACGGTAAGAACGGCGTCGTCGAGATCCTGGGCGACGGCGGCAGGGACGTCGACGATCATGACCGGCTGAGCGTCGTTCATGTCCATATCCCGCGGCTCACCGCGGAGCAGGCGCGCGCGCTCGCCGAGCGGCTGCGCAAGATACTCAACCAGGTCCGCGGCGCCGTCACCGACTGGAAACGGATGCTCGCCCGCCTCGACCAGGCCATTTCCGAATTCCGCTATTCGGCCGTGCCGCTCGACAAGAACAGCGTCGCCGAAGCGATCGCCTTCCTCGAATGGCTGCGCGACGATAATTTCACCTTTCTCGGCATGCGTGAGTTCAAATATGTCGGTGGCGAAGAGAGCGGCACGCTTGAGCGCGCCGACAAGCCAGGTCTCGGCATCCTGTCCGATCCCGATGTGCTGGTGTTGCGGCGCGGCACCGAGGCGGTGACGACGACGCCGGAAATCCGTGCCTTCCTGCACGGGCCTGAACCGCTGATCGTCACCAAGGCGAATGCCAAGTCCTCCGTGCATCGCCGCATCTACCTCGATTACATCGGCATCAAGACCTATACGGCCAAGGGCGCGCTTGCCGGTGAACTGCGCATCGTCGGCATGTTCACCTCGACCGCCTATACCCGCTCGGTGATGAAGATCCCCTATCTGCGCTCGAAGGCCGAAACGATCATCGCCAAGTCCGGCTTCAATCCGAGCGACCATTCCGGCAAGGCGCTCATCAACGTGCTGGAGAGCTATCCGCGCGATGAGCTCTTCCAGGTCCCGGTGCCTATCTTGAGGAAGCACGCCAGCGCCATTCTCGGCCTGATCGAGCGTCCGCGCGTGCGGGCGCTGATCCGTCTCGACCAGTTCGACCGCTTCGTGTCCGTCCTCGTGTTCGTGCCGCGCGACCGCTACGATAGCGTCGTGCGCGAGAAGATCGGCACCTATCTCAAGACCGTGTTCGAGGGCCGGCTGTCGGCCTACTACCCGGCCTTCCCCGAGGGCGGGCTGGCGCGCGTGCATTTCATCATCGGCCGTTCCGGCGGCAAAACCCCGAAGATCGATCAGGCCGCCGTCGAGGCGGCTATCCGCGACATCGTGCGAACCTGGGAAGACGCGCTTTCCGAGGCGGCGGAGGCGGCCGGCAGCGATCCGATGCTGAAGGGCATCGCAGCGCGGTTCCCGGAAAGCTACCGCGATACCTTTTCGGCTTCGGTGGCGCTGGCCGATGCCGGACGCATCGCCGCAATCGGCCCCGACCATCCGATCGCCATCGACTATTACCGCCGCGCCGACCGGAAGCCGCACCAGGCGGCGCTGAAGATCTACCATTACGGCAGTCCGGTGGCGCTGTCGCGTCGCGTTCCGGTGCTGGAAAACATCGGCTTCCGCGTCATCAGCGAGCGCACCTTCGAGATCGCCGATGAAGGTTCCGGCAGGGTCTTCATCCACGACATGGAACTCGAGAACAGCTACGGCAAGGCAATCGATCTGTCCGACGGCGGCGCGCTGTTCGAGGATGCCTTCCTGGCGGTCTGGCGCGGCGATGTCGACAATGACGGCTATAACGGGCTTGCCCAGACCGCCGGGCTGTGGTCGAGCGAGATCGCCATCTTGCGCGCCTATGGCCGTTACCTGCAGCAGGCGGGCATTCCGCAGAGCCAGGATTTCATCGCCGCCGCGCTCAACCGCTATCCGGAGATCGCGCGCGGCCTGCATCAGCTGTTTGTCGCACGCCTCGGGCCGACGGCCGAAACCGAAGGCGTGGTCGCCGCCAAGCACCTCAAGGCCAAGATCAAGGACGCGCTGGAAGAGGTGCCCAACATCGACGACGACACCATCATCCGCCGCTACCTCAACCTCATCGAAGCCTCGCTGCGCACCAATCATTTCGTAGCCGATACGAAGGAGAAGGGGCAGTCGCTGGCGATCAAGCTCGACTCGCAGGCGGTCGACGGCCTGCCGGCTCCGCGGCCATGGCGCGAGCTCTTCGTCTATGGCTCCGAGGTCGAGGGCGTGCATCTGCGCTTCGGCCCGGTGGCGCGCGGCGGCCTGCGCTGGTCGGATCGCGCCCAGGACTACCGCACCGAGGTGCTCGGCCTGGTCAAGGCGCAGCAGGTCAAGAACGCGGTCATCGTGCCGGTCGGCGCCAAGGGCGGCTTCTATCCGAAGAAGCTGCCAATGAGCGCCGGGCGCGACGCAATCTTCGAGGCCGGCACCTCGGCCTACAAGAACTTCGTCTCCAGCCTGCTTTCGATCACCGACAATATTGGCGTCGACGGCGTCATCCCGCCGGCCGGCGTGGTGCGTCGCGATCCTGACGATCCCTATTTCGTCGTCGCCGCCGACAAGGGCACGGCGACCTTCTCCGACACCGCCAACGCCATCTCCGAGAAGCACGGCTTCTGGCTGGACGATGCCTTCGCCAGCGGCGGCTCGGCCGGCTACGACCACAAGAAGATGGGCATCACCGCCAAGGGCGCGTGGGAAGCGGTCAAGCGGCATTTCCGCGAGATGAACCGCGACATTCAGGCCTCGCCCTTCACCGTGGTCGGCGTCGGCGACATGTCGGGCGACGTGTTCGGCAACGGCATGCTGTTGTCGCCGCAGACCAGGCTGATCGCCGCCTTCGATCATCGCGACATCTTCATCGATCCCGATCCGGATGTCGCGGCTTCGCTTGCCGAGCGCCAGCGCATGTTCGCGCTGCCGCGCTCGTCCTGGCAGGACTACGACAAGTCGAAACTGTCGGAAGGCGGCGTCATCGTCTCGCGCAGCCAGAAGTCGATCACGCTGCCGCCGGCGGCGGCCGCCGCGATCGGCCTTGGCAAGACCACCGCGACGCCGGTGGAGATCATCAACACCATCCTCAAGGCGCCGGTCGACCTTTTGTGGTTCGGCGGCATCGGCACTTATGTCAGGGCCTCCGGCGAAACCAACCAGGATGTCGGCGACCGCGCCAACGACGCCATCCGCGTCACCGCGCTCGACGTGCGCGCCAAGGTCATCGGCGAGGGCGCCAATCTCGGCGTCACGCAGCGGGCGCGCATCGAGTTCGGCATGAATGGCGGCCGCTGCAACTCCGACGCCATCGACAATTCGGGCGGCGTCAATTGCTCGGACGTCGAGGTCAACATCAAGATCGCGCTGGCATCCGCCATGCGCAAAGGCTCGCTGGCCCGGCCCGCGCGCAACAAGCTGCTCGCCGAGATGACCGACGAGGTGAGCGGGCTGGTGCTCTCCAACAACTACCAGCAGACGCTGGCGCTCTCGATGGCGCGCAAGCGCGGGCTGGCCGACATCGCGCACCAGGCCCGCTTCATGACGGCACTGGAAGCGCGCGGCCTGCTCGACCGAGCGGTCGAGACGCTGCCTTCGCCCGCAGCCCTTGCCGAGCGCGAGGCGCGCGGGGAGCCGCTGACCAGGGCCGAGCTCGGCGTGCTGCTTGCCTATGCCAAGATCGTGCTGTTCTCCGACATCGTCGCCAGCGACGTGCCGGACGATCCGCATTTCGACCGCGACCTGATGGGCTATTTCCCGGAGCGCATGGCAAAGAAATTCGCCGGCGAAATCCGCGACCACCGGCTGCGGCGCGAAATCATCGCGCGCGTCGTCGCCAACGACCTCGTCAACCGCGGCGGGCCTTCCTTCGTCAACCGGCTGCAGGAAGCCACGGGCCGCACCGCGGCCGACGTGGTGCGGACCTTCGCCGTGGTCCGCGACGGCTTCGCGCTGCCTGCGCTCTACAGGGAGATCGACGCGCTCGACAGCCAGGTCGACGGCCAGATCCAGCTCGATTTCTATCAGGCGGTCAGCCGGCTTATCTTCATGACCAGCGGCTGGTACCTGAAGAACGAGGCAGGCGCCGCCCCGCTCAGCCAGCGCATCGGCGAACTGCATGACGCGCGCAAGGCGTTGGAGCCGAAACTGGCGTCGCTGCTGCCGGCCTTCTCGCGCGAGCGGATCGAGGAGCGGCGGCACGGCCTGTTCAAGAACGGCGCGCCCGAGAAGCTGGCTGGACAACTGGCGCTCGCCGAAGTGGCGGAACTCATCCCGGACATCGCGCTCACCGCGCGCACGGCCGGCGCCGACATCGTCGGCGCGGCCAAGGCCTTCTTCGCCGTCAGCGATGCCTTCCGCATCCCACGGGTCGAGGAGGCCGCGCGCTCGATCACGCCGCCGGACTATTACGATCAACTGGCGCTGTCGCGCGCGATGGACACGATCGGCGCGGCAAGGCGCGGCATTGCGGTCGCGGCGCTCACCGGCCATGGCAAGGCGGCGGATCCGGTCGCGGCCTGGCTGGAGGCCGGCGGCGAGCGTGTCGCGCGCATTCGCGAGCGGCTGCAGGCACTCACCGAAGGCGGCGACATCACCGTGTCGCGGCTGTCGGTGGCGTCGGGCCTGATGACCGATCTGACGGGGATGTGAGCTTTGAAGGCCTGGGTTCCTCGCCCCCGCCAAAGCGGGGGAGAGGTGGCCGCGAAGCGGCCGGAGAGGGGGCTTCGTAGGGCGGAGACCACCCTTAAAGCGCGTCGCGCTGAAGCGGATTCAGGCGACGCGCTTTAGCAGGCTGTTGAAGAAGTCCACTTTCGGGCGGTGAAGTCGGCTTCGTCGCCGTTGTGAAAGCAGATTTGGCCCATGATGGAGCCGTCTGGTTGGATTTCGGCCCAGCCGTCGCCTTGGGCTTCGT
>NZ_RZSC01000326.1:0-6423 GCF_003998155.1 Mesorhizobium sp. M1E.F.Ca.ET.063.01.1.1 | reverse complement strand
CTATGCGTTCGACGCCATGCGCACGGCGCAACCCGGCCCGCTCGCCGCCGGCGCGGTGCTCGCCCTCATGCTGCTCGGCGCCGGCTCCAAGGCCGGCCTCGTGCCCCTGCACGCCTGGCTGCCGCTTGCCCATCCGGCGGCGCCGAGCCACGTCTCGGCGCTGATGAGCGGCATCATGACCAAGGTCGCCATCTACGGCTTCGTCCGCGTGGTGTTCGACCTGTTGGGCGCGCCGGCGTGGTGGTCGGGCGTCCCAGTGCTTCTCATCGGCGGCGTTACGGCGGTTCTGGGCATCCTTCATGCGCTGATGGAAAAGGACCTCAAGCGGCTGCTCGCCTACTCGACCATCGAGAACATCGGCGTCATCTTCGCCAGCCTCGGCCTTGCGCTTGCCTTCAAGGCGAATGCCATGCCGTCGGCGGCGGCGCTGGCCTTCACCGCGGCACTGTTCCACGTGCTGAACCATTCCTTCTTCAAGAGCCTGCTGTTTTTCGGCGCCGGCGCCGTGCTCTCGGCGACCGGCGAACGCGACATGGAGAGACTGGGCGGCCTCATCCACCGTCTGCCGGTGACCAGCTTCGTCTTCCTCGTCGGCTGCGTCTCGATCTCGGCGCTGCCGCCGTTCAACGGCTTCGCCTCGGAATGGCTGGCCTTCCAGGCCATATTGCAGAGCCCCGAGCTGCCGCAATGGGGGCTGAAGGTGATCGTGCCCGCCGTCGGCGGCATGCTGGCGCTGGCCGCGGCGCTGGCCGCGGCTTGCTTCGTCAAGGCATTCGGCATCACTTTCCTCGGCCGGGCGCGATCGGCGGTGGTGGAACAGGCGCATGAGGTCGACCGCTTCTCGCTGGCGGCGATGGTCGTGCTTGCCGTCCTCTGCCTGCTCGCCGGCGTCGTGCCCGGCTTTGTCATCGACGGCCTGTCGACGGTGACGCTTCCGCTCATCGGCGACCGCATGCCGGTGCAGTCGGCGCAGCCCTGGCTGTCGATCGTGCCGATCGCCGAGAGCCGAAGCTCCTACAACGGCCTGCTGGTGTTCGTCTTCATCACGATCTCGGCGTCGCTCGCGGCCTTCTTCATCCACCGCTTCGCCTCGCACGCGCTGCGCCGGGGCCTGGCATGGGGTTGCGGCTTCGACGACGCGGCGCCCGCCGCGCAATATACGGCCGTCAGCTTCGCGCAGCCCATCCGCCGGGTATTCGGCGGATTCGCGTTCCGCGCCCGCGAGACGGTGGAAATGCCGGCGCCGGGCACGCTCGACCCGGCACGCATCAAGGTGGACATTCACGATGTGGCCTGGGAGACGTTCTACCAGCCGATCGCCGGCGCGATCGATTTCGCCACCGAGCGGCTGAACTACCTGCAGTTCCTGACGATCCGCCGCTATCTGACGCTGGTTTTCCTCTACCTCGTCATCCTGCTTCTGGTGCTTGCGCTATGGCCATGATTTTCCAGTTGGCCGTGCAGGGCGCGCAGATGCTGCTGGTGCTTTTGCTGGCGCCGCTGCTGATCGGCTTCGTGCGCAAGGTGAAGGCAAGGCTGCTGCGCAGGCAAGGCCCCCCGCTGATTCAGCCCTATCGCGATCTCATCAGGCTGATGCGCAAGGAGGTCGTGCTGGCCGACAACGCATCCTGGCTGTTCCGCGTCACGCCCTACCTGATCTTTGCCGCCACCTGGGTCGCGGCGGCGCTCGTTCCGACATTCGCCGCCGGCCTCGAGTTCAGCTGGACAGCCGATCTCATCGTCATCGTGGCGCTGCTCGGCAGCGCGCGCTTCTTCCAGGCGCTGGCCGGAATGGACGTCGGCACCAGCTTCGGCGGCATCGGCGCCAGCCGCGAGGTGATGATCGCTTCGCTGGCCGAACCGGCGATGCTGCTCATCGTGTTCAGCCTGGCGCTCGTCGCCGGCGCCACGCAGCTTTCGACGGTCGCCGCCTTCATGGGTTCGCCCGAAGTCGGATTGCGGGTGTCGCTCGGCATGTCGCTGATCGCCCTGGTGATGGTGGCGATCGCCGAGAACGCGCGCATACCGGTCGACAATCCGGCCACGCATCTGGAGCTCACCATGGTCCATGAGGCGATGATCCTGGAGTATTCCGGCCGCCATCTGGCGATGATCGAGCTCGCCACCTTCCTCAAGCTCGTGCTCTACGTGTCGCTGATCTCCTGCGTCTTCCTTCCATGGGGGCTGGCGAGCGTCGGGGCGGGGCCAAAGGCGTTGGCGATCGGCGCCGCCGCCTATCTCGCCAAGCTTGCGGTGCTTGCCATCCTGCTTGCCGTGTTCGAGACGGCGGTCGCCAAGATGCGCGTCTTCCGCGTGCCGGACTTCCTGGGCGCGGCGCTGATGCTGGCGCTGCTCGGCACGCTCTTGCTGTTCGTCTCGCGGAGCCTGTGATGAACGGTCTCACCTTCGACATCGCTCACCTGCTTGCCGGCAGCCTGGTGCTGGTCTCCTTCATGATGCTCTACCAGGACCGCCTGTTCGCGCTGATCAACGTCTTTGCCCTGCACGCGGTCGTGCTTGCGCTCTCGGTGGCCTGGCAGGCCTATATCCAGGACGCGCACCACCTCTACATCACGGCGGCAATAGCGCTGGTGTTCAAGGCGATCGTCATCCCCGTCGGGCTGCATCGCATCATCCAGCGGCTCGGCATCCACCGCGACATCGAAACCGCCGTCGGCATCGGTCCGACCATGCTTGCAGGCATTGGGCTGGTGACGCTCTCCATGGTGCTGATGCTCAGGGTGACGCCCGAGGCCGACCCGCTCGCCCGCGAGGACCTCGCCTTCGCGCTGTCGATCATATTGCTGGGGCTCTTGGTGATGGTCACAAGGCGCAACGCCGTCAGCCAGGTCGTCGGCTTCATGTCGCTGGAGAACGGCCTGGTGCTGGCCGCCACCGGCGCCAAGGGCATGCCGCTGGTGGTCGAGATCAGCGTCGCCTTCTCGATCCTGATCGCCTTCATCGTCATCGGCGTCTTTCTGTTCCGCATCCGCGAGCGGTTCGATTCGGTCGATGTCGGCGCGCTCGACGACTACCGGGGAGAGCGCCAGTGACCGCGTTTTCCTTCGATGCCGTCGCCGCCATCCTTTTGATCCCCGCGGGCGCCGCGGCCATTCTCGCGGCGCTGCCGAACTACAAGATGACCGCGGTCGTGAACGTCATGGCGAGCCTGCTGACCTTGCTCGCGGCGCTGTCGCTGTTCATCACCGAGCGGCCGGCGCCAGGGCAATATCTGATCATCGACGACCTCAACATCGTCTTCATCGTGCTCAACACATTCGTCGGCTTCACCACCAGCGTGTTCAGCGCGTCCTATATCGGGCATGAGCTGGAAACCGGCCGGCTGACCGCGCCGAACCTCCGGTTCTACCACGCGATGTACCAGATCATGATGTTCGGCATGAACCTCGCCTTCGTGTCGAACAATATCGGCCTGATGTGGGTCGCGGTGGAGCTCGCCACGCTGACCACCGTGCTGATGGTCGGCATCTACCGCACCCATGAGGCGCTCGAGGCGGCCTGGAAATATTTCATCCTCGGCAGCGTCGGCATCGCGCTCGCCCTGTTCGGCACAATCCTCGTCTACATGGCCGCACAACCGGTCGTCGGCGAGGGCACCAATGCCATGGTCTGGTCGGTGCTGATCGAAAAGGCGGCGCATTTCGACCCGGCCCTGCTCAGCGTCGCCTTCATCTTCCTGCTGCTCGGCTATGGAACCAAGGTCGGGCTCGCCCCCCTGCATGCCTGGCTGCCCGATGCGCATGCCGAGGGTCCGACGCCGATCTCGGCGGTGCTGTCGGGCCTGCTGCTCAACGTCGCGCTCTACGCCGTGCTGCGCTTCAAGCTTTTGCTCGCCGCGAGCCCGGAGGCGATCGGCCCGGGGCCGCTGATGGTCACGATGGGGCTGACCTCGCTGATCTTCGCGGCCTTCATGCTCTACCGCCGCCGCGACATCAAACGGCTGTTCGCCTATTCCTCGATCGAGCATATGGGCATCATCGTCTTCGCCTTCGGCATGGGCGGCCCGCTCGCCAACTTCGCCGGCCTGCTGCACATGGTCATGCACAGCCTGACCAAGTCGGCGATCTTCTTCGCCGTCGGCCATATCGCGCAGGTCAAGGGCACGCAGAAGATCTCCGAGATCAGGGGGCTGACCGAAAGCCACCCCGGACTTGGCTGGGCGCTCGTGATCGGCGTCGTCGCCATCGCCGGCCTGCCGCCGCTCGGCATCTTCATGAGCGAATTCCTGGTCGTCAGCTCGACCTTCGCCAGGCATCCCTGGCTGGCGATCCCGCTGGTGTTCGGGCTGCTCATCGCCTTCGGCGCGCTGCTTTTGCGGCTGACCGGCCTCGCCTTCGGCGAGCCGCGCGGCGGCACGGCGCCGGTCGAGGCGTCCTACGTGCCGATGTATTCGCACCTCGCTCTGGTGTTTGCCGCCGGCATCTATCTGCCGGCGCCGCTGGTCGCGTGGTTCCAGCATGTCGCCGGTATCCTGGGGTAAGGCGCATGGTGAGTAAAAGCATGCCCGCACTCACAGATCTCATCGAGGCCGGCCGGCCGGCCGAGCATCACGCCCCGTGGAGACGCGCCGTGGTGGCCCCGAAGGTCTGGAACCTTGCCGTCGAGCAGCTCGCCGGCGGCCGCTGGAGCCTGCTCGGCCTGTGGGGAGAACCGGACAGGGTGCACATGGCGCTCCTCGATGAAGCGCGGGACATTGGCGTAATCAGTCTGGACTGCCGCGGCGGCCGCTATCCGTCGGTCGGCCAGTACCATCCGCCGGCCCTGAGGTTGGAGCGCGCCGCGGCCGATCTCTTCGGACTGGCGCCGCAAGGGCTTCCCGACACCCGCCGCTGGCTCGATCATGGCCAATGGGGCATCAGCCATCCGCTGGCGGCGCAGCCCGGGAAGCCGGCGGCCGGGTCCTCCTATCGGTTCCTCGCGGCGGAGGGCGACAGCCTCCACCAGATCGCGGTCGGACCCGTGCATGCCGGCATCATCGAGCCGGGACATTTCCGATTCACGGCAAGCGGCGAAACGGTGGTGCGGCTGGAAGAGCGCCTGGGCTATGTGCACAAGGGCATCGAAGGCCTGATGACCGGCGCGCCGGTCGATCGCGCGGCAAGACTCGCGGGCAGGACTTCCGGCGACAGCACGGTCGCTTATTCGCTCGCCTTTGCCCGTGCCGTGGAGGCGGCTCTCGGCGTCACGCCACCGCCGCGCGCGATATGGCTGCGGGCGCTGATGGCCGAGCTGGAGCGCCTTGCCAATCACCTCGGCGATATAGGCGCCATCTGCAACGATGCCGCCTTCGCGCTGATGCACGCGCATTGCGGCGTGCTGCGCGAACGCGTGCTGCGCGCCGCCGATGCGGCCTTCGGCCATCGCCTGATGCGCGACCGCGTCGTGCCCGGGGGCGTAGCAGGCGATCTCGGCGAAGCGGGCACGAGCGCCATCCGATCGCTGGTCGCGGAGATCAGGCAGCGCTTTCCGCATCTGGTCGAGCTCTACGACAACACCGCGTCGCTGCAGGACCGGACGGTGGCGACCGGACGGCTCAAGGTCGAGCTTGCCAGGCAATATGCCGCCGGCGGTTATGTCGGGCGCGCCTCCGGCCGCGATTTCGATGCGCGGCGCAACGCAGTCTACGCACCCTATGACGAACTCACCTTCGATGTGCCGGTGCTGCAGGAGGGCGACGTCAACGCACGCGTCTGGATCCGCGTCCGCGAGGTCGAGCAGAGCCTGTCGCTGGTCGAGCAGATGCTGGGGCGGCTGCCGGCCGGCGCGATCCGCGCCGATATCGCCGCGGCGGACAATGTTGCAAACGGGCCGCGCGAGGGCATGGCGCTGGTCGAAGGTTTTCGCGGCGACATCCTGGCCTGGCTGCGCATCGGCGAGGGCGGCTTTATCGAGCGCTGCCACCTGCGCGACCCTTCATGGTTCCAGTGGCCGCTCCTGGAAGCGGCGATCGAGGGCAACATCGTCGCCGACTTCCCGCTCTGCAACAAATCGTTCAACTGCTCCTATTCCGGCCATGATCTCTAGACCACGATCCCGAAAAGTGGAGGCCGGTTTTTCGGAAAAGATCATGGTCAAACAATAGATATGCCGTCATGCGCAAGCTCCTCTTTGAAAGTCTGATCCGCCCGCCCCTGACCGAGCGCCCGCCGCAAGTGAGCGATGCGGCGGTCGATGAATTGGCGCGCGCACTCGACGGCGCCGCCCTCAGGAGGCTGGGCCGGAGCCTGTCGATCCGGGCGATCGACGCCGGTTCCTGCAATGGCTGCGAGCTCGAGATGCACGCGCTCAACAACGCCTTCTACGACATCGAGCGCTTCGGCTTCCGCTTCGTCGCGTCGCCGCGCCATGCCGACGTGCTTTTGGTCACCGGGCCGGTCACCAAGAACATGCGCGAGGCATTGA
>NZ_RZSC01000325.1:0-6455 GCF_003998155.1 Mesorhizobium sp. M1E.F.Ca.ET.063.01.1.1 | reverse complement strand
CGAGCGTCTGGAGAGGCTGGTCGCGCTTGCCGGCAAGAGGGCCGAAGACCTTGGTTTACCCGCGAGCGGTTCGCAGATCCTGCCGATCATCGTCGGCGACAATGGCCGCGCCATGGCGCTGGCGCAGGCCCTGCAGTCGCGCGGTTTCGACGTGCGCGGCATCCGCCCGCCAACCGTGCCCGAAGGCACGGCGAGGCTCCGGATCTCGCTGACGCTGAATGTCGGCGAGGCCGACGTCTCGGCACTGTTTGATGCTTTGGCTGCAGAATGGGAGCGCGCCCGATGACGGTGCAGATTGTCATCACCGGCACCGACACCGGCATCGGCAAGACGGTGTTCGCATCGGGCCTTACGGCGCTTCTCGATGGCATCTACTGGAAACCGGTGCAGGCGGGCAACCGCGAAGAGACCGACAGCGAGGTTGTCTCTCTTCTGGCAGGACTGCCTACTGACCGGGTGTTGCCGGAAGCCTGGCGCCTTAGAGAGCCGCTGTCCCCACACCGCGCCGCGGAGTTGGACGGGGTGGAGATTGATGCAGGTCAACTCGCACTGCCCAAGACGGACCGTCCGCTCGTCGTTGAGGGCGCCGGCGGACTGATGGTGCCGTTGAACAGGCGCACATTTTACATCGACGTCTTCGCACAGTGGAACGCGCCGGTGGTGCTTTGCGCCCGCACCGCGCTCGGCACCATCAACCACACGCTGCTCTCGATCGAGGCGCTGCGCGCCCGCTCAATCCCGCTGCTCGGCGTGGTGTTCATCGGCGACAGGATGGTCGATACGCAAAAAACCATCGTCCAGATGGGCAAGGTTCGCGTGCTGGGTCGTCTCCCCTTTCTCCAGTCGCTGACCCCTGGAACACTTTCCGCGGCCATGAAGGCTTCGTTTAACGCCGCCGACTTCGCGGAGATCCGGCCATGAGTCGCCGCTCCGCTGTCTGGCATCCCTTTACCCAACATGCCACCGAACCGGTGCCGCCGACGATCGTGCGCACCGAAGGCGCCTATGTCGAGACGCGCGACGGCAGGCGCATCCTCGATGCGATCTCGTCCTGGTGGGTCATCACCCACGGCCACCGCCACCCGAAGATCGTAGAGGCAATCCGCGAGGCGACCGAAACGCTCGACCAGGTGATCTTTGCCGGCCTTAGCCATGAGCCGGCCGAGCAATTGGCCTCGGCGCTGGTCGACATGACGCCGGCCGGCCTCGACTGGGTCTTCTTTTCCGACAGCGGCTCGACCAGCGTCGAGGTGGCGCTGAAGATGGCTCTCGGCTTTCATCGCAACACCAGTAGGCCGCGCTCGCGCATCGTCGTCATGGAACACAGCTATCACGGCGACACCATCGGCACGATGAGCGTCGGCGCGCGTGGCGTTTTCAACGCCGCGTATGAGCCGCTGTTGTTTCAGGTCGATACGATCCCCTTCCCGGCCGCGGGCCACGAGCAGGAAACACTCGACGCCTTCGAACGGCTGGCGCGTGACGGCGAGGTTGCCGCGCTGATCGTCGAGCCGCTGGCGCTTGGCGCCGGTGGCATGCTGATGTACCCGGCCTCAGTTCTCGCCGAGCTCAAGCGCATTGCCGTGCGCTCGGGGACGCTTTTCATCGCCGATGAAGTCATGACCGGCTGGGGCCGCACCGGCACCATGTTCGCCTGCGAACAGGCGGCGGTCGCGCCCGATATTCTGTGCACCTCCAAGGGTCTGACAGGCGGCTCGCTGCCGCTTGCGGCGACGCTTGCCACCGACGCGATCTTCCAAGCGCATTACTCGACGGATCGGTCCAAGACCTTCTTCCATTCGAGTTCCTACACTGCAAACCCGATTGCCTGCGCGGCAGCACTGGCAAATGTCGGCATCTGGAACGACGAGCCGGTGGCGGAGCGCGTGGCCGCGCTGTCGCGGATGCAGGTGGAGAAGGTAGCGCGGTTCAACGGGGATCCGCGTTTTGAGAATGTGCGCACGGCCGGCACCATCGCCGCGCTTGACCTCAGCGTCGGCAATGCCGGCTATCTGGCCGAGGTCGGCCCGAGGCTGCGCGCCTTCTTCCTCGATCGAGGCTTGCTGGTGCGACCGCTCGGCAACATCATCTACGTGCTGCCGCCCTATTGCGTGACGTCCGACGAACTCGACCGCCTTTACGCGGCAATAGACGAGGCGGCCGGACTTGCGGGTGACAAAAGATGAACCGCACAGCGCGCATCATAGGCCTTGGCCATCACGTCCCGGCCCGAAAAGTCGGCAATGCCGAGATCGAGGCGAGCCTCGGGCTGGATGCAGGCTGGATCGAGGGGCGCACCGGCATCCGCACGCGTTTCTGGGCAGAGCCTGACGACACGCTTTCCGGACTGGCCGCCAAGGCAGGCGAGATGGCGCTGCAAGCCGCCGGCATCGATCGCAAGGAGATCGGCCTGCTGCTGCTCGCCACCTCTACGCCGGACCATCTCCTGCCGCCGAGCGCGCCGCTGGTGGCGCACAGGCTAGGTCTTGAAAAGGCCGGCGGGGTCGACCTGGCGGGCGCCTGCGCCGGGTTCATCTACGCCATGACCTTCGCCGACGGCTTCGTGCGCCTGCACAACAAGCCGGCCATCGTGATTGCCGCCAACATATTGAGCCGTCGGATCAATCCAGCCGAGCGGGCGAGCGCCGTGCTGTTCGCCGATGCCGCGGGCGCGGTGGTGCTGGCCCCCTCCAGCGATCCCGGCCACGGCATCCTCGGCGCCTCTTTTGCCTCGGATGGTTCGGCGTATGGCCTGATCCACATCCCGGCGGGCGGCAGCAACCGTCCATTCTCCGACGAAATCGACATTGCCGAAACCCGCATGACCATCGCGAACGGCCGCGACGTCTTCGCCAAGGCGGTGGAGATGATGAGCGGCTGTGCAAACGAGGCGCTGGAGGCGGCCGGTCTTTCGGCGTCGGACGTGGTCCGTTTCGTGCCGCACCAGGCGAATGCCCGCATCTTCAACGCCGTCGGCAAGTCGCTCGGCATCAAGGACGGACGCATCGTCAAGACCATCGCCGACTATGGCAACTCGTCAGCCGCGACGATCCCCCTGTCGCTGTCAGTTGCCCACAGCGCCAACCCCTTGCGACCGGGTGAGAAGCTGCTGCTGGCAGCCGCGGGAGCAGGTCTTGTCGGTGGGGCGCTTGTGGTTGGCGTTAGGGCCGATCTGTGCGCTGATGTGCGCCGGGCGATTATATAAACCTTTACAACAACATCAACAGTCAAGGTCGATTCTCCGCCCCTCTGTTGCAAGGGTTTTGACGGCCTGAGTGCGTCGGCTATAGGTCCTGTTGCCTGACGCGCTCGCTTCATCATCGCTCTACGATGACGAGGTGAGCCGTGTCTGCATCACCCGAGGATGGTTTCAACCGTCATCGCCTGCGCGGCAGAGTTCGCTACGATTGACACAGACCATGGATTGCCTCGAGCGCCAAGGTCGCAACATGTGCGTCATTGCAGTGGCACTTTCGAGGGCTCCCGTGCGCCTCAGGAGTTGACAGGGCGACATCTCATCGTCCAACCTAGGTGCCTCACCAGGGGAGTCCCGGCAAGGGGCTGAGATACTGCTATCGCGCGCAGTGACCCGTTGAACCTGATCCAGTTCATACTGGCGTAGGGACGGTGCGAGGTTTCGCGGGTCGGCAATCCGGCTTCGGTATTCGGGCATTAGCCCGCATCCTGCGCGAAGCGTCACTTCCTCCTCATCGCGTGGACTGGGTCTCCGTTGCACTCGAGCAAGGAGGCTCACTCATGAATGCCCACACCCCGACCGTCACAGTTGGCGAATTGCCCGCTTCGAAGAAAGTCCACAAACCGGGCCAACTTCACCCGGGCCTGCGTGTCCCGATGCGCGAGATCTCGGTTCATTCGAGCGCCGGCGAGCCGCCGGTCACGGTCTATGACTCGTCCGGTCCCTACACCGACGCGGCGGTGAAGACCGAGATCGAGCGCGGCTTGCCGCGGTTGCGCGAGGCATGGATCGAGGCGCGCGGCGATGTCGAGCGCTACGAGGGTCGCACGGTCAAACCCGAGGACAACGGCTTGGTCTCCGCCGATCGCCTGACGCCGGAGTTTCCGACGCTCAACAGGCCGTTGCGCGCTACCGGCGGCCGTGCCGTCACCCAGCTTGCCTACGCACGCGCCGGCATCGTCACGCCGGAAATGGAGTTCGTCGCCATCCGCGAAAACCTCGGCCGTGAGCAGTTGCGTTCGAAACTTCAACGCGATGGCGAGAGCTTCGGCGCCGCGATCCCGGATTTCGTCACCCCGGAATTCGTGCGTGACGAGGTGGCGCGCGGCCGCGCCATCATCCCGTCCAACATCAACCACCCCGAAAGCGAGCCGATGATCATCGGCCGCAATTTCCTGGTGAAGATCAACGCCAATATCGGCAACTCCGCCGTCACCTCATCGATGGGGGAGGAGGTCGAGAAGATGGTGTGGGCGATCCGCTGGGGCGCCGATACCGTGATGGACCTCTCCACCGGCCGCAACATCCACAACATCCGCGACTGGATCGTGCGCAACTCGCCGGTGCCGATCGGCACGGTGCCGCTTTATCAGGCACTCGAGAAGGTCGGCGGGATCGCCGAGGATCTGACCTGGGAGGTCTACCGCGATACGCTGATCGAGCAGGCCGAGCAGGGCGTGGACTATTTCACGATCCATGCCGGCGTGCGCCTGCCCTACATCCCGCTCACCGTCGACCGCATCACCGGCATCGTGTCGCGCGGCGGCTCGATCATGGCCAAATGGTGCCTGCACCATCACCGGGAGAGCTTCCTCTACGAGCATTTCGAGGAGATCTGCGACATCTGCCGCACCTATGACGTGGCGTTCTCGCTCGGCGACGGCCTTCGCCCCGGCTCGATCGCCGACGCCAACGACGCGGCCCAGTTCGCCGAGTTGGAAACGCTTGGTGAGCTGACTAAGATCGCCTGGGCCAAGGACTGCCAGGTGATGATCGAAGGCCCCGGCCACGTGCCGATGCACAAGATCAAGCAGAACATGGACAAGCAGCTCGCGGTCTGCGGCGAAGCGCCGTTCTACACGCTGGGGCCGCTCACCACCGACATCGCGCCGGGCTACGACCACATCACATCGGGTATAGGCGCGGCGATGATCGGCTGGTTCGGAACGGCGATGCTTTGCTACGTCACGCCCAAGGAACATCTCGGCCTGCCTGACCGCGACGACGTCAAGACCGGCGTCATCACCTACAGAATTGCCGCTCATGCCGCCGACCTCGCCAAGGGCCATCCGGCGGCGAAGGTCAGGGACGACGCGCTGTCGCGGGCGCGCTTCGAGTTCAGGTGGGAGGACCAGTTCAACCTCTCGCTCGATCCCGAGACGGCGCGCGCCTTCCATGACGAAACCCTGCCGAAGGAAGCGCACAAGGTGGCGCATTTCTGCTCCATGTGCGGCCCCAAATTCTGCTCGATGCGGATATCGCACGACATCCGCGCTGAAGCGCAGAAGGAAGGGCTCGCGGCGATGGCGGCGAAGTACCGGGACGGCGGCGACCTCTACATGCCCGTCGACGGCACCGCGGAGCGCACGGACACGCCATGAAGGTGCTCATTCGCGGCGCGGGCGTTGCCGGGTTGACGCTCGCGCACGAGCTGGCAACGCGCGGCGCCGAGGTGACCGTGGTCGAGAAACGCGGGGAGATCGCCGGCAATGCCTCCTGGCAGGCCGGCGGCATGCTCGCGCCCTGGTGCGAGCGCGAGAGCGCCGAGGAGACGGTCCTGACGCTCGGACGCGGCGCGGCTGACTGGTGGGACAGAGCGTTGCCCGGTCATGTCTCGCGCAACGGCACGCTCATGGTGGCGCCTGCCCGCGATGCCGGCGAGTTGGATCGCTTCGGCCACCGCACGTCCGGCTTCAAGCAGCTCGGCGCCGATGAGATCGCGGCGCTCGAACCAGCGCTCGCGGGCCGGTTCGGGCGCGGCCTGTTCTTCGCCGAGGAAGCACATCTCGACCCACGCAAGGCGTTGCTCGCACTAAGCGAAGCGCTGCCTGGCATGGGCACGCGCCTTGAGTTCGGTTGCCGCACGGTGTCAGCCATCCCGGATGTCGAGGTGGACTGCACCGGCATCGCCGACCGGCGACCGGAATTGCGTGGCGTTCGAGGCGAGATGCTCATCCTGCGAACAGGCGAAATCTCGCTGGCCCGACCGGTGCGCCTGCTTCATCCGCGCATCCCGATCTATGTCGTGCCGCGCCGGGAAAACCTGTTCATGGTCGGCGCGACGATGATCGAGTGCGATGCCGCCGGCCCGATCACTGCGCGCTCGACCATGGAGTTGCTCAGCGCCGCCTACGCACTGCATCCGGCCTTTGGCGAAGCTGAGTTGGTCGAAACAGGCGTCGGCGTGCGCCCCGCATTCGCCGACAACCTGCCTCGCGTCGAAGGCGACGGGAGGCGCATTCGCATCAACGGCCTCTAC
>NZ_RZSC01000324.1:0-6477 GCF_003998155.1 Mesorhizobium sp. M1E.F.Ca.ET.063.01.1.1 | reverse complement strand
GCCCAAGGAACTCGACTATGTCTGTTCCGGCATCAACCACCAGACCTGGTTCATCGAATTGCGGCTGAACGGCCGGCCGATCGGCAAGGACGAATTGATCGCCGCTTTCGAAGCGCATCCAGTCTATTCGAAGCAGGAGAAGCTGCGCATCGACGTGCTGAAGCGCTTCGGCGTCTATTCGACCGAGAGCAACGGGCATCTGTCGGAATATCTGCCCTGGTACCGCAAGCGCCCCGACGAGATCACGCGCTGGATCGACATGTCCGACTGGATCCACGGCGAGACCGGCGGCTACCTCCGCTACTCGACCGAGACCCGCAACTGGTTCGAGACGGAATATCCGCAGTTTCTCGAAGCGGCGTCGAATCCGCTCGATCCCGCGAAGCGCTCCAACGAGCATGCCAGCCACATTCTGGAGGCGCTGGAGACCAACCGCGTCTATCGCGGCCATTTCAACGTGAAGAACAACGGCGTGATCACCAACCTGCCGCAGGACGCCATCATCGAGTCGCCCGGCTTCGTCGACCGCTTCGGCATCAACATGGCTGCCGGCATCACGCTGCCGGAGGCATGTGCGGCCACCTGCATATCCTCGATCAACGTCCAGCGCATGTCGGTGCATGCGGCGATCGCCGGCGACATCGACCTCTTGAAGCTCGCCGTGCTGCACGACCCGCTGGTCGGCGCGGTGTCGACGCCGGAGGAGGTCTGGCAGATGGTGGACGAGATGGTCGTCGCGCAGGCCGCCTGGCTGCCGCAATACGCCAATGCTGTTCCGGCGGCAAAGGAGCGGCTTTCGAAGTCCAGGGTCAAGACCCGCGAATGGGCGGGGGCTGCGCGGCGAAACGTGCGCTCGATCGAGGAATTGCGCGCCGAAAAGGCGGCACTCAAACAGGCCGGCTGAAGCTCGTACATGGAGGCGGCCCCGGGAGGCGGGTCTGCCAGTTCAGCCGTCTGGAATAACGGGCCGAAAGCAGAACAAGTCCTGATCATGTGGGAGGAGACAATGAGGACCTTACGCAGAATTGGCATTGCCGCCGGATTGATGCTCGGCGTTTCAGTTCCGGCACTCACCGCTATCGCTTCCGAGCCGACGGTGCCGCCGCAGCCGGCAACGTTCCCGGCCGAAGGCAAAATCAAGTATGTGGCGCGCGACTCCATCCTGGAGTTCAAGGCGCTGCCCGAATATCGCGAGCCCGACTGGGTGACCGAGAAATACGTCAAGACCGGCAAGCTGCCGCCGCTCATGGACCGGCTGCCCAAGGAGCCGCTGGTCTTCAAGACCGCCAACATGCCGGACGGCATCGGCGTCTATGGCGACACGATGCGCCATGTCATCGGCGGCAGGCCGGAAGGCTGGAACTACAGCGCTGGCCAGACGCAAGGCTGGGGCGGCATCGACATCGCGCTTTCCGAATGCCTGACACGCACCGCGCCACTGTTCCAGGTCGATGCAAAGGACACCGAGCCTCTGCCGAACCTCGCCAGGAACTGGGAATGGTCGAAGGACGGCCACAAGCTCACCATGCATCTCGTCGAAGGCGCCAAATGGTCGGACGGCGTGCCCTTCAACGCCGATGATGTCATGTTCTACTGGGACGACGAGGTCGTCGACCCGAACGTCTCGCCGCTGAACGGCGCGACGCCCGAAACCTTCGGCGTCGGCACGACGCTGAAGAAGGTCGACGACTACACGGTGGAATGGACGTTCAAGGAGGCGTTCCCGAGGCAGTATCTCTATGCGATGGCCTACGGCACCTTCTGCCCCGGCCCCTCGCACATATTGAAGCCGCAGCATCCGAAATATTCGAAGAATACCTACGACCAGTTCAAGAACGCCTTCCCGCCGGAATTTATGAACATGCCGGTGATGGGGGCCTGGGTGCCGGTCGAATACCGGCCTGACGACATCATCGTCATGCGGCGCAACCCTTACTATTGGAAGGTCGACGAGAAGGGCAACCAGCTGCCTTACCTCAACGAGCTGCAATACAAGCTGTCGACCTGGGCCGACCGTGATGTCCAGGCGGTCGCGGGCTCGGGCGACTTTTCCAATCTCGAGCAGCCGGAGAACTTCGTCGCCTCGCTGAAGCGTGCCGCTGAGAAGAACGCGCCCGCGCGCCTTGCCTTCGGCCCGCGCCTCATCGGCTACAATCTGCGCTTCAACTTCTCCGCCAATGGCTGGGGCAACCCGGACGAGCGCGGTCAGGCGCTGCGCGAACTGAACCGCAACGAGGACTTCCGCAAGGCCGTCACCATGGCGTTCGATCGCAAGGCGCTCGGCGATTCCCTGGTCAAGGGACCGTTCACCGCCATCTATCCCGGCGGCTTTTCATCCGGCACCAGCTTCTATGACCGCAAGTCGACCGTCTACTATCCCTTCGATCTCGAAGGCGCCAAGGCCGAGCTTGCCAAGGCCGGCCTCAAGGACACGGACGGCGACGGCTTCGTGAACTTCCCGGCAGGCACCGCCGGCGGCAAGAATGTCGAGATCGTGATGCTGGTCAACAACGACTACACGACCGACAAGAGCCTCGCCGAGGGCGTGGTCGCCCAGATGGAAAAGCTTGGGCTACGGGTCGTGCTCAACGGGCTCAACGGCACCCAGCGCGACGCCGCCGAATATTCCGGCCGCTTCGACTGGCTGATCCGGCGCAACGACACCGAGCTGACGTCGGTGGTACAGAACACCGAGCAACTCGCGCCGGTCGGCCCCAAGACCAGCTGGAACCATCGCGCGCCGGAAAACGGCGAGGTCGACCTGATGCCGTTCGAGAAAGACCTCATCGACATCGTCAACAAGTTCGTCTCGACGCAGGACAACGATCAGCGCGCCGACCTGATGAAGAAGTTCCAGAAGATCTCGACGGAAAATGTCTACAATGTCGGCCTGACGGAATATCCAGGCGCGCTGATCGTCAACAAGCGCTTCTCCAACATCCCGCAGGGAACACCGATCTTCATGTTCAACTGGGCCGAGGATTCGATCATACGCGAACGCGTCTTCGTCGCGGCCGACAAGCAGGGGAAATATGAACTCTTCCCCGAGGAGCTTCCCGGCAAGCCCGGAGACAAGGGGCCGATGAACTAGTTAACCTCCCTGACGAAGAGAACTCCGGTCGCGCCAGCTGGCGCGGCCGGACAAAGCCAAATCTCCGGTGACGCCCAGGGAGCGACCGGGAAGAAAGGAAAGCGGACCCCCGATGTTGCGATTCCTGCTCATGCGCATAGCGTCGGCGCTTCCCGTCCTCGCCATCTTGAGCCTCGTCACCTTCGCCATCATCCAGGCGCCGCCGGGCGACTACGCCGACTATATCCGCTCGCAGTTGATCAACCAGGGCGGCGCCTCCTACGCCGAGGCCGAAGCGCAGGCTCAGGCTTACCGTGTCGAACACGGCCTCGATAAGCCATTGCCCGTCCAGTATCTCAACTGGATCGGCGGCATCGTCACGCGCGGCGATTTCGGCTACAGCCTCTACTACAACAAGCCGGTGGCCGATGTGGTGGGCGAGCGGCTGCCGCGCACGCTGCTTCTGGCGCTGGTCTGCCATCTGCTCGCCTCGGTACTCGGCATAACCTTCGGCATATGGGCGGCGACCCGGCAGTATTCCTGGATCGACTCAACGCTTTCGGCCATCTCCTTCCTCGGCATGACGGTGCCGCGCTTCCTGATGGCGCTGATCATCGTCTATCTCTTGGTCTTCCAGTTCAACGTCTCGGAGATCGGCTCGTTCTTCTCGCCGCAATATGGCGGCGCGCCATGGTCGTGGGCGAAGTTCGTCGACCTGGTGAAACATGTCTGGCCGGTTGTGGCGATCGCGACCTTCGGCGGCCTCGCCTACAACATGCGCGTCATGCGCGGCAACCTGCTCGACACGCTCAACGCGCAATATGTCGAGACGGCGAAAGCCAAGGGCCTGACCGGCGGCGCGGTCGTGATGCGCCATGCCGTGCCCAACGCGCTGCATCCTTTGGTCATGTATCAGGGCGTGGTGCTGCCCTACATGCTGACCGGCGAGATCGAGACGGCGATCATCTTCGCGCTGCCCACCGTCGGGCCGGCGATCGTCGGCTCGATGGCCGTCGGCGACGTCTATGTGACGGCAACCTTCATGATGGTGCTGTCGGCGACGCTGATCGTCGGCAACATCATCGCCGACATGCTGCTCGCCCTTCTCGACCCGCGCGTGCGCCAGTTCGGGGAACATTAGATGCTGGCGCGCGACCCTTCACCCCCACCGCGGGCCGAAGGAGCGGTGAGCCAGCCCGCACACGGCAATGAAAGCTACATCGCGCTGGTCTGGCGCCGGCTGAGGCGCTCCTGGACCGGTATGGCCGGGCTTTGCCTTGTCGTGCTGTTGCTGATGATGGCGGTCTTCGCGGAATTCCTGGCGCCTCTGGACCCCAAGGCGACCGATATCGCCTTCGCGCCGCCGGAGGTGCCAACCTTCCACGACAAGGACGGCAATTTCGTTGCGCGGCCGAGGATCTATGCGCTGGCCGAATCGGCCGACCTCGATCCGGTCACCTTCCAGCCGATCGTCGGCCCGGATTACGACCATCCGCGGCTGCTCGGCTTCTTCGTCGAGGGCGCGCCCTACCGGCTTTTCGGCCTCATCCCGGCGAACCGGCATTTTTTTGGCTCGATGGATGGCCAGCCGGTCCATTTCCTCGGCACCGACAAGTTCGGCCGCGACGTGCTGTCGCGCGCCATCCACGGCTCGCGCGTCTCGCTGATGATCGCGCTCACCGTCGTCTTCATCGTCACCGTCATCGGCACCACCGTCGGCATGGTCTCGGGCTATTTCGGCGGCAAGTTCGACGTCTGGATGCAGCGCTTCGTCGAGCTTGTGCTCGCCTTCCCGCAATTGCCGCTTTATCTCGCGCTGACGACGCTGATTCCGGTCACCGCGCCGACCAACGTCTTCCTCGCCTTCGTCATCATCGTCATGTCGGCGCTGGGCTGGGCGCAGATGTCGCGCGAGGTGCGGGGCAAGACGCTGGCGCTGGCGCGGATCGACTATGTTCGCGCCGCCATGGCGGTCGGCGCAACCGACCGGCGCATCATCATGCAGCATATCTTCCCCAATGTGATGAGCCACGTGATCGTCGCGGTGACGCTGGCGATCCCGACGGTGGTGCTGCTCGAATCCTTCCTCGGCTTCCTCGGCTTCGCGGTGAAGCCGCCGCTGATCTCGTGGGGTCTGATGCTGCAGGACACCGCGACCTATTCGGTCATCGGCACCTATCCGTGGATCCTGTCGCCGGTCGGCTTCGTGCTGATCACCGTTTTTGCGTTCAACGCGCTGGGCGACGGCCTGCGCGACGCCGTCGATCCCTATTGAGGTGCAAGGAATGACGACGATCGCGCTCGCCGACAGCTTCGCACCCGCCGTCCGGCATGACCATGACGGACGCCATGACCAGCCCGTCATCGACGCCCGCAACATCGAGGTCGCCTTCAAGGTCGAGCACGGCATCGTCGAGGCGGTGAAGGATGTCTCTTTCCAGCTCTATCGCGGCGAGACGATCGCGATTGTCGGCGAATCCGGTTCCGGCAAGTCGGTGACGGCGCGCACCGTCATGGGACTGCTGTCGCGGCGAGCGACCGTGTCGCCGAGGTCGAGCGTCGACTATCTCGGGCAAAACATCCTGAAATTCCCGGAACGCGCCCGGCGCAAACTGCGCGGCAACCGTATCTCGATGATCTTCCAAGAGCCGATGAGCTCGCTCAATCCGATCTACACGGTCGGCAGCCAGATCGTCGAGGCGATCAGGGTGCACCGCAAGGTGAGCCGCAGGCAAGCCTGGGCGCGGGCGCTCGAGCTTCTCAAGCATGTGCAGATCCCCGAACCGGAAGCGCGGCTCAAGCAGTATCCGCACCAGCTCTCGGGCGGCCAGCGGCAACGCGTGATGATCGCCATGGCCTTGGCCAACGATCCCGACGTGCTGATCGCCGACGAGCCGACGACAGCGCTCGACGTCACGGTGCAGGCGCAGATCCTCAATCTGATCCGCAATCTGCAGAAAGAATTGCGGATGGCGGTGATCCTGATCACTCACGACCTCACCGTGGTGCGCAAGTTCTCCGACTATGTCTATGTGATGCAGCATGGCGAGATGCGCGAGCACAACGTCACCGAGCGGCTTTTCGCCGACCCGCAACATCCCTACACGCAGCGGCTGCTCGCTTCCGAACCGCATGGCCGGCCGAAGCCGCTGCCCGATGGGTCCGGCACGATCCTCGAGGCGAACGGCGTGCGCGTCTGCTTCACGCTGCGCCACGGCACATTCCTGAAACCGGACTGGCGCGAGCTGGTCGCCGTCGACGATCTCGACCTGAAACTTTGCCGCCACGAGACACTTGGGCTGGTCGGCGAATCCGGTTCCGGCAAGACCACCTTCGGCCAGGCGCTGCTCCGGCTGCTGGACGCCAAGCGCGGCGAGATCCGTTTCGACGGCCGGCCGATAGAGGGT
>NZ_RZSC01000323.1:0-6483 GCF_003998155.1 Mesorhizobium sp. M1E.F.Ca.ET.063.01.1.1 | reverse complement strand
TCGCCTGGTCCTGCAGGTCGCGGCGGGTCAGGTCGACGCCGACGCCGTAGCCCCAGACATGGGCGAGCGCCTCGCCGCGGGGAATGCGGAAGCCGGCTTTGCCGATCGCCACGACCAGCTCGATCTCGTGGTGGAGGTTGGCGGTCAATGGCGGGTAGGGGATCTCGGCGCCGCTGTCGACCACCGCGTCGGCCGGCTTGGTGAAGAAGAAGGGCGGGTCGCGCTCGTCATTGCCGAGCTCGCGCGCGTGTGCCGCGTAATTGCGCCCGACGCAGAAGATGCGACGCACGGCAAATCGCTCCCCCGAGCCGGCAATGGCGACTGAGGCGATCGCTGGCGGCGGGAGGACGAAGTCTGTCATCGGCTGGGTTCTGCCTTAGTGTGAATCTGCCTGCACATTCGGCCGATTTCGGCGAGCAGGCAAGGCACGGCGATCATGAAACCGTTGGCCCTGTTATTTTGCCGACAAGGCGACTTTCGGGCGATGTACTATTTGGCAATAATCTGACCATGGTGACGGGACTATCCTGTGCCGACCGAAATCGAACCGATGCCTGAATCCGAGCAATGACCCCCGTCAGCGATCGCGCCCGCTTTCTGATCATCGATGACCACCCGCTGTTTCGCGAGGCGCTGCATAGCGCCGTGCAGATGGCCTATCCTGACGTCGATACGGTCGAGGCGCGCTCGATCGCGGAGGCGATCGATCTCCTCGCCGATGCAAAACCGTTCGACCTGGCGCTGCTCGACTTGAGCATGCCCGACGTGCACGGCTTCGAAGGGCTGCTGCAGCTCAGGACCCGCTATCCGCGCCTGCCGGTGGTGATCGTGTCGGGCTATGAGGAGCCGAAGATCATTTCCGAGGCGCTGTCCTATGGTGCCGCGGGTTTCATCCCGAAATCGGCGAGGAAAAGCGATCTCGCCGCGGCCATCCGCTCGGTGATGGACGGCGCGGTCTATGTGCCGGAAAACTATGGCGGACAGCCGGCGGACCCCGACAGCACCGACCGCGCCGACATGGTGCAGCGGCTGGCGACGCTGACGCCGCAGCAACTGAGGGTTTTGCAGATGCTGCGCCAGGGTATGCTGAACAAGCAGATCGCCTATGAGCTGCAGGTGGGCGAGACTACGGTTAAGGCGCATGTCTCGGAGATTTTGCGCAAGCTCAATGTCTACAGCCGCACGCAGGCAGTGATCGAGGTGTCGAAGCTGGACAATACGGAGCTGTTCAGGGATCAGACTGGGTTTTGAGCGTAATTTCTAAGCCAGCAGATGCGCCAATAGCGCGCGCAGCTGTGCCGGCTTCAGCGGCTTGCGCATCAATTCGATGCCGGCGGCGCGGGCGGCTTTGGCGACGAGCTCCGAGCCATCGGCGGTGACGATCAGCGCCGGCACGGGCCGGCCCAGATAGTCGCGCACTTCGGCGATGGTGGCGGTGCCGAGATCGCCACCGTCGAGATGCTGGTCGGCGATGACGATGTCGGGCACCCAGTCGGTGTCGCCGATGAGGTCGAGCGCATCGTCGGTCGAGGTCGCGGCGCGCACCAGGCACTGCCAGCGCTCGAGCAGCGAGGTCATGGCGCTCAGCACGTCGGTGTCGTTCTCGACCAGCAGCACCCTGGTGCCGAACAGGCCGTAGCCGCGCGGCCGGTCCATGTCGGCGGCGGTCGAGGCCGGCTCGGCTGGCGCCATGCCGATCGGCACGTCGATGTGGAAGATCGTTCCGCGTCCGACTTTCGAGGAAAAGGTGACGGGGTGGCCAAGTGCTGCCGCCATGCGACGCACGATGGCGAGGCCGAGGCCCAGCCCGCCCGTCAGTCCGCCATCGGCAAGCGTGGAGATGCCGCGGTGGAACTCCTCGAACACTGCCTCGCGCTGGTCGTCGGGGATGCCGCAGCCGGTGTCGGCGACATCGATGCGGATGGTATCGCCGCGATGCCTGGTGCCCACCAGCACGCCGCCCGAGCGGGTATAGCGCAGTGCATTTGAGAGGATGTTCTGCAGGATGCGGCGCAGCAGCGTGCGGTCGGAGCGCACGACGACATTGACCGGCCGGAATTTTAGCGACAGGCCTTTTTTTTCGGCTTCGGGAAGAAAGTCCGAGCGCAGCGAGGAGAACAACGCCTCCAGGCTGACATCGCTGATTTCGGGCTGGACCACGCCGGCGTCGAGCTTGGAGATGTCGAGCAGCGTGCGCAGCAGGTCTTCCATCGTCTCCAGCGAGCGCTCGACCTGGCGCACCAGCTTCTTGCCTTCCTCGCTGGTCTGTACTTCGGCGAGCGCCGAGACCGACAGATGCGCGGCGTTGAGCGGTTGCAGCACGTCGTGGCTGGCGGCGGCGAGGAACCTGGTCTTGGAAAGATTCGCCTGCTCGGCGTTTTCCTTAGCAGCGCTGAGCTCGATGTTCGACCGCTCGAGCCGGTGCAGCGTCGCGTGCAACTCCTCGGTGCGGGTGCGCACCCGGTTCTCCAGCGAAATCGCCGTCTGGAACAAAGAGAAGGCGTTGACCTGCTGGTCCATCGAGCGTTCGACGCGGCTGACCAGGGCGGCGTTGATCTTCTTCAGCTTCTCGAGGTCGTCGATATCGCGAAGCGGCATGGCAGTCACTCGGCGGCCCGACGCTCACCAAAGGCGATGCCGGTGAAGGTCTGATTGAGATGCATCGAGCGGTACTGCTCGCCATAGGTGCCGAAGCCGATGACGTTGTTGGTCCGGTAGAGCTCGGAAATATCGCGGAAGACCTGGCGGTTGCGCGCGTCGAGCCGGCGCAGCACGCAGTCGAAGCCGAGCACCATGTCGATGCCGCCGAGCTTGCGCTCGACGTCCTGCAGGGCGGCGCGTGTCGCTTCGACCATGTTCTTCGGCTGAGCGATGGACAGAACGACGCCGTCGTCGATGGCGCAGAAGAATGACAGCGAGCCGTCGGCATGCATGCGCTGGATCGAGCGGCAGTAATATTCGCCGCCCACCTTCACCACGACAGGGTGCGAGGCAAAGCTTAAGGGTGTCAGCATCTCCGGCACGATGCCGACGGAGGCGGCATATTCCTCCGCGGCGTTGGTGGCGTTGAATTCGCGCACGATGCGGTGATCGGGATCAGATTGAGTGACCACCAGCTTCTCGTCGGTGGGAATGAAATTGTCGGTCTTGAAGACGTGGAAGGGGATCTCGGTCGCGATCAGCACGACGATGGCGCTGTCGGAAGCGACCTTGCCGTTCGAGATAAGACTGGTGGTCTCGAATTTCAGGTTGTCGCCGGCCGAACCGCCGATCAGCGGAATGTCGTCCAGCCCCCAGTGGATGGCCGAGGTCACCGCTTCCTCGGCATAGGACAGCCCGTCGATAAAGCAGAGCGCGAAAGTGTCCTTGGCCCGCCCTTGCCCGACACGGTCGCGAAGCGAACGTCTCAGCGCCGCCACCTCGCCGGTGATCCTGTCCATGCTCGACGAAGAGAGGTTGTCGACCATGATGCTTGCCGTCGAAAAGGACGCGGTAGGAAGCAGCAGTGCAAGGACATGGCCTTCCTCGAGGCCCTGAGGGGTGATTTCACCGGCGGTCGAGCAGCCGGCATAGTCAAGCGAGGGTGCATATGTCTTGAGCGCTTCCGACAGGGCGGCCGCATCGACGAGGCTCTGGGAAAAGAAAAGCAGCGCAAAGCCGGCGTCCATGGCCACGGCTTCCGCCGCGACCATCCGGGCGAAGGCGGTTGCGTCGGGCTCATCCGTGGTGAGCGCCGAGAGGCCGCAAGCATAGTGCGTCCGTGAGTTGGCCAGCGACTTCCTCCCTGCATTTCCTCCGACGCTTTTTTGTATGCGTTCAGCCCGCTTGCGTCGAAAGGCATTGTTGTCTTCAACCGCCATTTTGGCAATGGCGGGCCTCGTGCTGCATGACCGAAAGTACAATATGCGGAGTTTCGGACGAACTGCATTCTCGCAGCGTGGCGCTTTGGGGCACTTCTTCCGGTGCATTATACGGTATAGGAATAGCGGATAGCCCGGGGCAGCCGGGCAATAACCCGCGCCGGGACTACCAAGGTAATACCTAGGGAGGATTCATGTCGGACATATCGTTGATGGTAAACGGAAAGCGAGTCAGCGGCGTTGCCGAAGACCGAACGCTTCTGGTTTATTTCTTGCGGGAGAATCTCGGTCTCACCGGGACGCATGTCGGTTGCGACACCTCGCAATGCGGAGCCTGCGTCGTGCTTGTCGACGGCAAGGCGGTGAAGTCCTGCACGATGCTCGCGGCGCAGGCCTCGGGTTCGAGCGTCGTGACGATCGAGGGGCTGGCAAACGGCGCCGATCTGCATCCGGTGCAGGCAGCCTTCAGGGAGCATCACGGTCTGCAGTGCGGTTTCTGCACGCCGGGCATGATCATGACGGCGACGGACATGATCGCGCGCCATCCGGAAGGCCTCGACGAGGCCACCGTGCGCTCCGAGCTTGAGGGCAACATCTGCCGCTGCACCGGCTACCACAACATCGTCAAGGCGATCCTCGCCGCATCGCAAGCGATGGCGAAGGGATCGAAGGGCAAGGCCAAGCAAGCTGCGTGAGGCCCGAGCGAGTAGCGAATAGGGAGTAGCGAGTAGCCGGTCTCTGTTTGGGCGGCCTCCACTCCAATCGTTCCCTACTCGCTATTCGCTACTCACTACTCGCTGTTTACGGGAGGAATTTCCGCAATGGGTATCGAAGGTGTCGGCGCTCGCGTGGCGCGCAAGGAAGACAAGAGGTTCATCACCGGCGGCGGCCGTTATGTCGACGATATGGTGGTTCCCGGCATGAAGCATGCCGCGTTCGTGCGCAGCCCGCACGCGCACGCGCAGATCAAGAAGATCGATGTGAAGAAAGCTCAAGGCATGCCCGGCGTCATCGGCGTGCTGACCGGCAAGGAACTCAAGGCCGACGGCATCGGCAACCTGATCTGCGGCTGGATGATCCATTCCAAGGACGGCTCGCCGATGAAGATGGGCGCCTGGTCGCCGCTCGCCGTCGACAAGGTGCGCTATGTCGGCGACGCCGTCGTCATCGTCATTGCCGACACCAAGGGCCAGGCGCGCGATGCGGCGGAGGCGGTCGAGATCACCTACAAGGAACTGAAGGCTGTGGTCGATGCCACCAAGGCGCTTCAGCCGGGCGCGCCGCAGATCCATGCCGAGGCCGAGAACAATCTGATCTTCGACTGGGAGATCGGCGACGGCAAGGCAACCGATGCCGCGATCAAGTCGGCGGCACATGTCACGCGCATGAAGATCGTCAACAACCGGCTGGTGCCGAATGCGATGGAGCCAAGGGCAGCGCTTGGCCACTACGACAAGGCCGAGGACCACTACACCTGCTGGACGACGTCGCAGAATCCGCATGTCGCGCGGCTGGTGATGAGCGCCTTCTACAATGTCGCGCCGGAGAACAAGCTGCGCGTCATTGCGCCGGATGTCGGCGGCGGCTTCGGCTCCAAGATCTACATCTATCCGGAGGAGATCGTCTGCCTCTGGGCGTCGAAGAAGACCGGCGTGCCCGTCAAATGGGTCGCCGACCGCACCGAAAGCTTCCTCGCCGACGCGCATGGCCGCGATCATGTCTCGATGGTGGAAATGGCGTTCGACAAGGACAACCGGATCACCGGGCTCAAAGTCGACACGATAGCCAATCTCGGCGCCTATATGTCGCTGTTCTCGTCCTGCGTGCCGACCTATCTCTACGCCACGCTGCTGTCGGGCCAGTACGATATCCCGGCCATCCACGCCAATGTGCGCACCGTCTACACCAACACCGCCCCCGTCGATGCCTATCGCGGGGCAGGGCGGCCGGAAGCCACATACCTTCTGGAACGCACGATGGAGACGGCCGCGCGCGAGCTCGGCGTGACGCCCGCCGAGCTGAGGCGCAAGAACTTCATCACCTCCTTCCCGCACCAGACGCCGGTAATCCTCAGCTACGACGCGGGCGACTATAACGCTTCGCTCGACGCCGCGATGAAGGCGGCCGACTATGCCGGCTTCACCAAGCGAAAGGCGGATGCCGCCAAGCGCGGCAAGCTGCGCGGCATCGGCATGAGCTGCTACATCGAGGCCTGCGGCCTCGCGCCGTCGGCGGCGGTCGGTTCGCTCGGCGCCGGCGTCGGCCTTTGGGAATCGGCGGAAGTGCGCGTCAACGCCGTCGGCACCATCGAGGTGCTGACCGGCTCGCACAGCCATGGCCAAGGCCATGAGACGACCTTCGCGCAGCTGGTCAACCAGCGTTTCGGCGTGCCGATCGATTCGGTTTCGATCGTCCACGGCGATACCGACAAGGTGCAGATGGGCATGGGCACCTACGGCTCGCGCTCGGGCGCGGTCGGTATGTCGGCGATCTCCAAAGCGCTCGACAAGGTCGAGGCCAAGGCCAAGAAGATCGCCGCGCATCTGCTCGAGGCCGACGAGAGCGACATCGTCATCGAGAACGGCGCGCTGAAGGTTGCCGGCACCGACAAGAACGTGCCGTG
>NZ_RZSC01000322.1:0-6498 GCF_003998155.1 Mesorhizobium sp. M1E.F.Ca.ET.063.01.1.1 | reverse complement strand
GACCATGGCGAGCCTCGCATTGCTGCTCGAGGCCCCGGCGCATCGGGCAGCAATGCGAGGCTCGCCATGGTCAGCATCAGCTGGACATTGTGATGGTCGAGCGCGCCGGGCGAATAGATGCCGAGGAAATAATAGGCGGCGGCGCCGATCAGGATCGCGGGCACCACCGCGCTCCGGCCGGCGAACATGCGCGCCGCGCGGGCAGTGAAGAACAGCGTCGAGCAAAACAGCAGCGCCGGCCAGAGCACCTGCGCGATCTTCTCGGCAAGGGGCGTGCTGCCGGTCAGCGCCGAAGCGGCCAGAATGATGGCGGCGATCGGCGCGTCGACCAGCCGGGACCAGTGCACGACGAAGCCGCCTTCCAGGCCCATCCTGTACTGGTGCAGATCGAACCAGCCCTGGCCGTTGAGCAGATCGCGGACCTCGACCAGCCGCAGCAGATTGTCATTGTCGACATCGGCCAGCGCGCCGAAACCCATCCACGCGCTGAACGCGAACGCAGCCAGCGTTGCAAGCAACGCCAGCATGAAATCGTGCTTCCGGGTGGCGACGCCGTCCTTGGCTGTGCCCATCGTCGAAACCTTCGGAGGTAGAGGGCTTAAACCTAGCCTTAACGGCTTCAATAAATAGTAAAGCGGCCCGGAGACGCCGGCATCGGGGCCAGCATTGGCGCGACCGATGGGCTTGGGCCGGGCGCTGGAGACAGACATGCCGCATGAAGTCCGCAACGAGCCGGCGATTGCCGTGCTCCTGCCGTGCTACAATGAAGAGCTGACCATCGGCGAGGTCGTGCGGCGCTTCCGCGAAACGCTGCCTTCCGCGGCGATCTATGTCTACGACAACAATTCGAAGGATCTGACGGCGCTCAGGGCCCGCTCCGCCGGCGCGATCGTCGTGCGAGAACCGCGCCAGGGCAAGGGCAATGTGGTGCGCCGCATGTTCGCCGACATCGACGCCGACATCTATGTGATGGCCGACGGCGACGGCACCTATGCGCCGGAAGATGCGCCGCAGCTGATCAACACGCTTTTGACCGAGCGCTGCGACATGGTGGTCGGCACCAGGCGCGGCGTGACCGACGACGCCGGCCGCTCCGGCCATGCCTTCGGCAACCGCCTCTTCAACCGGCTCTACAAGGGCCTGTTCGGCGCCGACTTCACCGATATCTTTTCCGGTTACCGGGTCTTTTCGCGGCGCTTCGTCAAGAGTTTCCCGGCGGTTTCCGGCGGCTTCGAGATCGAGACCGAAATGTCGGTCCACGCCTCGCAGCTCAAGCTGCCGGTGAGCGAGATGGCGCTCGATTACGGCCGCCGCCCCGAAGGCTCGTCGTCGAAGCTGTCGACTTTCAGAGACGGCGCCAGGATCCTATGGATGTTCGCCATGCTGATGAAGGAAACGCAGCCGCTGCGTTTCTTCGGCACCTTTGCCCTGTTCTTCCTGGCGGCCAGCATCGGCCTGATGATACCGGTGCTGATCGAATTCGCCGAGACGGGACTGGTGCCGCGCTTGCCGACCTGGGTGCTGTCGGTCGGCCTGCTGCTGTTGTCCATGCTGGCGGCCGTAACCGGGCTGATCCTCGATTCGGTGTCGCGCGGCCGCGCCGAACAGAAGCGCATCTTCTATCTTTCGATCCCGTCCGGCCGCATCGAGCGCCGCGTCAACGGGCAGGCGCCCCTGAAGAGCGAACCGGGCAAGCCCTCGCGGGCGGCCTGATGGGCAGGCTTGCCCGCTTCGTCCTTGCCGGCGGCATCGGCTTCGTCGCCGACGCGGCCGCGCTCTGGCTGCTGCTTTCGGTCACGCCGCTTGGGCCGTTGATCGCGCGCGTGCTTTCGATCGGCTTCGCGCTCTGCGTCACCTGGCAGATCAACCGCCACCTGACCTTCTCGCCGTCGAGCCGGGGCATGGCGCGAGAGGGCGCGCGCTACGGCGGCGTCGGCATCGCCACCAGCATCGTCAACTATCTCGTCTATTGCGCCGCCCTGTTCGCGCTGCCGGGCCTGCCGCCGCTGGCGGCGCTGGTGATCGCCTCGCTAGTCGCGATGGCGCTGTCGTTCCTCGGCTATTCCCGCCTGGTCTTCGACCGCTGAGCTTCTGCACCAAGCAAGCACGATTGGCAGACGCCGCCGAGTTCCTTATATCGACGGCAGAGTTCGGAGAACGAAAATGCCGCTGAAAATCGCCGTCCAGATGGACCATGTCTCGACCGTGTCGATCGCCGGCGACACCTCTTTCGCGCTGTCGCTGGAGGCGCAGCGGCGCGGCCACAAGCTCTTCCACTACACGCCCGACCGGCTGTCGATGCGCGACGGCAAGGTGTTCGCGCGCGTCGAGGCGATGCAGGTGCGCGACGAGAAGGGCAACCACTATTCGCTGGGCGAGCCGGTGCGCACCGATCTGTCGGAGATGGACGTGGTGCTGCTCAGGCAGGACCCGCCCTTCGACATGAACTACATCACCACCACCCACATCCTCGAGCGCATCCATCCGAAGACGCTGGTGGTCAACGACCCGGCCTGGGTGCGCAACAGCCCGGAAAAGATCTTCGTCACCGAGTTTCCGGACCTGATGCCGGAGACGCTGATCACCAAGGATCCCCAAGAGGTTGCCGCCTTCCGCAGGGAGTTCGGCGACATCATCGTCAAGCCGCTCTACGGCAATGGCGGCGCCGGCATCTTCCATCTGCACGAGGCCGACCGGAATCTGGCCTCGCTGCTCGAGATGTTCGGCCAGCTTTTCCGCGAGCCCTATATCGTGCAGCGCTACCTCAAGGACGTGCGCAAGGGCGACAAGCGCATCATCCTGATCGGCGGCGAGCCGGTGGGCGCCATCAACCGCGTGCCGGCCGAGCACGATTCGCGCTCCAACATGCATGTCGGCGGCCGCGCCGAGAAGACCGAGCTGACGGAGCGCGAACGCGAGATCTGCGCCCGCATCGGACCGGCGCTGAGGGAACGCGGCTTCATCCTGGTCGGCATCGACGTGATCGGCGACTGGATGACCGAGATCAACGTGACCTCGCCGACCGGCATTCGCGAGGTGCAGCGCTTTGGCGGGGCGGATATTGCCGCCCTGTTCTGGGATTGCGTTGAGGGGAAGCGGGCCTAAGGCACCCGGATCGGTCCGCCAAGATCGCCTCGCCGCGCTTAGAGCAGCCCGCTTTGCTGGCCCAGATCGCGTAGCAACTTCTGGTCATCAGATCGCATTCTGTTTGCCCGAATGAACAACTCGTTTCCGTTTTCCGGGCTTTCACTGTTGACCAGTTGAGCCAATTGTTTCGCCTCTTCGGTCCGGCCGGCTGCGGTCAGCGCCAAGACCGCAACACGCCTCACATGGGCGTGAGCGTTGCGATGGAGCGTTGCGCGCAAGGCCCAGGCAGCAGCCTCATCGGCTCTTCCGAGTCGCAGCAGGGAAACGGCGCGCACCGCTTGGTTAGGAGCGAGGAAGGGGTCGAATGGCGAGAGTTCTCTTGCATGATCGGCTGCCTGAATGGCCGTCTCGGCATCCCCAGAGTGAGCTTGAATGAAGGCCCGCGAGTAATGCCCAAAAGCATATGAAGGACTGAGGACGGTCGCGTACTCCAGAGCCTCGATGGCTTCCTCGCGCGCACCGATGATCCAGAGGGCGCGCCCGAGAGCGCAATGTGCGGCGGGGTCGTGTGGATCGATCTCCACCGCGCGGGCCGCAAGATCGTCAGCGATCCGGCCTTCCTCGGAGAGATGCGACGGATCAAACAGATACGCTTTCAAAAAATGTGTGAACGAGAGACTCGCATAAGGAGGTGCAAAGTGCGGGTCGAGGTGGATCGCCGCCTTGAACAGATTCTCGGCGACCGTATTGTCCTGACCGGTGAACATGTGCATGTGCCACAGGCCGCGATGATAGGCCTGCCATGCGTCCAACTCATGAATAGGTCGCCGGACTGCTATATTGCGCTCAGCGAGATTGACCTCGCCAGCTACCAGCGTGGCGATCTCGTCAGCCATACTCTGTCCGAACTGCGAGATGGATGCGAGAGGCTTCGAGAATATTTCGGAAAAAAGCACATGGCCGTCGTCGGCCGCGATCAACTCGACATCGACCCGAAGGATCGATCCGTCGAGCGTGATGTTGCCGGCGCAGACATAGTCGCAGCGAAGCAGCCGGGCGGCCTCCAGCCTGCTCAGGCCGACCGCCGACAAAGCCTGCAGCGAGTTCGCGGCGATGACGAAGACGGTTCGCAGTCGGGCAACATCGCGGATGATGTCCCGCAGCAACCCGTCCCTCAAAACATATAGGTGCGGGGAAGCAATATCCTCGAGCGCGAACGGCAGCACCGCGACCGCGGGCCTGTCGCGCCCCGAGATGCGGGCCGACTGCGCTTCGGCTGATTGGGCCGACCCCACAAGAGGCACTGTCGATCTGCTTTCATCCACCAATAAGTCGAACGCGCGCCGCAACGATCGTTCACCGAGCAGATCCGCATCGACCTGGGGCGTTAGAAGCAAATCGAGCCGAGCTTCCGACGGGAGACCTTGTTCCCCGAAGTTTTGCGACCTTGCTAGAGGTTCTGCGCTGTCTCCATCATTACCGCGACCGTTCGCTTGGTCCTGCGATTGAAGCGTTAACATGTAGCCGCGCTTTGCGACCGTCTTGATGAGGGTTGCCCGCTCGTCGCCAAGAACGTTTCGAAGGTCGCGGATCGTCTGCGTCAATGCGTCGTCAGTTACGACAAGACCTTTCCACACGACCTCAAATATCTCATCTCGGCTGACCACGCGGTTTGCGTGCTCAACGAGAAAGACCAACAGCGAAAACGTCCTCGCGCGGACATCGACAGGCCTGCCGTCGTTCAAAATGAGACCCCGCTCCCGGTCGAGAGCATATGCGCCAAGCCGGATGACGGCCTTGTCCGGATGGTCGGCTTCTCTCAAACGGCGTCTCCCTAGAAGCGCGCCTTACAATAGCGTAGCCCCGCATATTAGGAAATTCGCAGCTACGGGCCGTCGAGATATTCGATCCAATTTCATCTCGATTTCGGAAATGTTTCGGCTGGATATCAGGCCTGGCGCCACAAGCTCGCCTAGTCTCCACCTGCCGCTCAGGAAAAGCGGCTTGAGAGGAGAGATAACCATGGCCACCATCGAATTTCCCTACAGTGCAGCGACCGGACGCAAGGAGAGCCGTGCTGTCCGTTGCCTTTTTGCGCTTCTGCACGGAACAATCGCCGCCGTTCTGTGGCTGCCGCGCTTCTGGGTACAACGAAAGCAGCTCGCTGTCCTCGCGTCGATGAGCACTCGCGAGCTCCTGGACATCGGCCTGAACACCTGCGACATCGCCAACGCCCTCGCGCAGAGAAACGAACAGGACCCGACAATGTACCTGGCAGATGTCGCCCGCGAGCGCAGGTTGCGCAGGCAGACTTAGGTCATTCTCGTCGGTTGTAGCCTGTCTGGTCACGCCTGGTCACGAAGCAATCCCGGACATTTGAGTTCACCGTTGATGATGCACATCGCAGCGACAGCAAGCACCTTTGCGCTTGCCTTGAAGGCATTCTATTTTGGAGCATGGTAGCCGCTAGTGGGCATAGAATGTCGGTACTGCGTTCCTTAAGAATCTACGCGCCGCCCAACGCGGTGCTGGCTGCGCCTGGGCTTCTGGCGGTGGCTGCGCTCACGATACCGGACATGTCCGAACGAAGCAGACTGGCTCTGGCTGCCGTGCTCGCGGTCATTTGGGGCGCCTATCTCCTGCAACTGGCCGCGACGCTGCTCAAGCGCCGGGCGGGAGACGTACGGAACAGGACGCCGGCAATCGCCATCGATGTGCTCGCGGTCTTGGTTCCACTCGCCGCATTTCTGCTCGTCGGCACGCCCGACCGGAGCCTCTACTGTGCTGTCTGGCTGCTGAAACCGCTGCGCGACTCGACTTTCTTCCCGGTGCTGGGCAGGGTGCTGGCCAACGAAGCGCGCAATCTGATCGGCGTCACCACGCTCTTCGGCGTCGTTCTGTTCGGTGTCGCGCTCGCGGCCTATGTCATCGAGCGCGACATCCAGCCGGAAAAGTTCGGCAGCATCCCCCTGGCAATGTGGTGGGCGGTGGCTACGCTGTCCACCACCGGCTATGGCGACGCTATTCCGCAAAGCTTCGCCGGCCGCGTCCTTGCCGGGGCGGTCATGATGAGTGGCATCGGCATCTTCGCGCTCTGGGCTGGCATTCTTGCCACCGGCTTCTATCAAGAAGTCCGTCGCGGGGATTTCGTCCGTAATTGGCAATTGGTCGCGGCCGTACCGTTGTTTCAGAAGCTCGGCCCGGCCGTGCTGGTCGAGATCGTGCGCGCGTTAAGACCTCGCACCGTGCCGGCGGGCGCCGTGATCTGCCGCAGTGGCGAGCCCGGTGATCAGATGTTCTTCGTTGTGGAGGGGCGCGTCAGCGTCGCGACGCCGAACCCGGTGGAGCTTGGCCCTGGCGCCTTCTTCGGCGAGATAGCGCTGATCAGCGGCGAACCGCGTATCGCGACCG
>NZ_RZSC01000321.1:0-6504 GCF_003998155.1 Mesorhizobium sp. M1E.F.Ca.ET.063.01.1.1 | reverse complement strand
GAAGACGGCCGGCTGGTCCGGCCGGTTGCCCGAGCGCTGGAACTGCGCCAGCCTTATTGCCTGACGATCCCCGAACGCAGCGCGAGGCGCGATGTCGTGGCGGCGTTCCGGGAATGGCTGATCGAGGAATGTCGGCGCGCGGTCAGGTCTCCGGCGCTGATCGCCTAGCAGTTAGAGATGTCCAGCCAATGCAGCCACCATGTCCTTGCTGGTCGCAACGGGAACGATCTCGAACTCGACGAGATCGGCCCATTCGATGACCCAGCGCTGCAGCAGCGTGACGTCATCGGCCTCGACCAGCAGGAAGCAGCGGCTCATGTCGCCTGCGATCCAACTGTGGTGCACGACGAGCTCGTCTGGCTTCAGCCGGCCCTTGTCGCGGAAGCGGCGGTAGATTTCCTTGCGGTCGCAGCCGCTGAAATCCTCGATTACGAAAAACAGCATCTTTGCCCCATTCGAGCAGCTATCGTTCCAGGCGCTCCAGGAACCACTGCGTCAGCCGCACCCAGACCTCGTCCTTCTCGCCGGAATCCTCCCAGCCATGGTCGAGATTGGGATTGTCGTTGACCTCGATGACGAAGACGCCGTCCTTGGTCTCCTTGAGGTCGACGCCGTAGAGCCCGTCGCCGATGCACTTTGCCGCCTTGACCGCCGTCTCGACGACATGCGGCGGCGTCTGCTTCAGCGTGAAGGTCTTGATGCCGCCCTGGTCGGGCTTGCCGTTGGCCTTGTGGTTGACGATCTGCCAGTGCTTCTTGGCCATCAGATAGTGGACGGCAAAGAGCGGCTGGCCGCCGAGCACGCCGACGCGCCAGTCATATTCGGTCGGGATGAATTTCTGCGCGATGAGGAGGTCGGAATCCTCCAGCCACTCGGTCGCGAGCTTCGTCAGTTCGGCGAGGTTCTCGCATTTCTTGACGCCGCGCGAGAAGGACGAGTCCGGGATCTTCAACACCAGCGGAAAGCCCAGCGTCTGCGCCGCCAGCTCCAGGTCCGAGGTGCCGGCGATCATCACCGTCGGCGGCACCGGCACCTTGTTGTAGGTCATCAGCTCGTTGAGATAGACCTTGTTGGTGCAGCGGATCATCGACAATGGGTCGTCGATCACCGGCATGCCTTCCTGCTGGGCGCGGCGCGCGAAGCGGTAGGTGTGGTTGGAGATGGACGTCGTCTCGCGGATGAACAGCGCGTCGTAGTTGGCGAGCTTGGCGAGATCCTTCCTGGTGATCGGCTCGACCTCGACGCCCATCTTTTCGGCGATCCGCGCCCAGTAGCGCAGCGAGGAAATCTCAGACGGCGGCAGTTCCTCATGCGGATCGACCAGCGTAGCGAACGTATAGCGCGCCGGCGTGCGGCCCTTGGTGTCGCGCCATTCGCGGTTGGTGTAGGTGTCCAGGCACTGCAGGAAGAAGGCGTCCTCTTCGTCGGTCATGCGGGCGAGCGGCAGGAAGCCGATCTTTCGGATCGAGGCCCATTCGGCGCTATCCTTGATGTGGACCTCCAGCGCCGGCGCGCGGAACCAGTCGAACAGGAGCTTGGTGAAGCGGTCCCAAACTTTCGACGGTCCGATGCCGAAGAAGACGGCGACCTTCGACGGGAAGGTTCCGCCGAGATCCTTGCGGCATTTGTTGAGCGCCAGCTCGAGCTCGGGCAGCGCGTGCTCGTAGAGCTTGCGCTCCGACAGGTCGATCATCGTCTCGACGGTAGGGATCACCTTATGGCCGCGCGAGCCGGCGAGCAGTGAGGCGTAGTAGCCGCGGCTCTGGTAGCCGTAGTTGTTCGACAGGTTGATGACCTTCGGCCGCTGGCCGCGAAACAGCGCCGGATGCGCGAGGTAGTCGCGGTTGGTGATGATCTTGTGCGGCGTCGCCACCTGGTCGAGATCGTTCTGCCTGCCTGTAAGGATGACCCAGGTCATTGTTTCAGCGTTTTCCCAGAGTGATGGCGGCGCGCAACCCGTCGCGGCCGAACTGCGCCATGTTCATGAAGATAGCGTAAGGCACGGGAATGTTGGCGGCGTCGAGGATTGTCTCCTGCCTTTCGTCCTCGACCCAGGGATCGTGGATCAGGATATGGTCGCCGTCGTCGCCGATGGCGAGCACCCAATGCGGCACCTTCTTGCCGAACATCAGGAACCCGCTGATCAGCACCAGCACCAGCTTGCCCCCGGCAAGGGCGGTACGGATGTCGTCGATGCCGAACGGACGGTAATTCACCGGAATGCCGTAAAGTTCCGCGCGACGGCGAAAGTCGACCTGGGCGAGTTCCATCACCCGGCGTTTGTCCTCGCTGCGCACCGACTGCAGGAACAGCGCGCCGTGGAAGGAGACGAAGATCTCGGCGGCAAGCCCGCTTTCATAGCCGGCAACCGCCAGGCCGAAAGGCTCGCAGCCGCCCGGGCCCGACATCATGAAGACGGTGGTCGCCTCGCGCCACAAGCGGATCTCCATGACCGGATCAGGCACGAAGCCGTGGTCGAAATTGGCCATCGCCATCATCAGGCAGCAAGGGCCGCAGGTGAATTCGCAGGTCTGCTGGTAGAACGGCACCCCGGTAGCGGTCGGGACATCGCCGCGCAGCGTCTTTTCGTAACGCAGCGCGGTGGCGCCATCCTCGTAGTAGTCGGGCTCGCGGCCGATCCTGCGGTAGCCCGCCTGCTCGTAGATGCTGATGGCGCGCTGATTGTCCTCGCGCACTTCGAGCCGCAGCATCATGCGATCGTGCTCGTAGGCCGCCTCCTCGGCCGCGGCCAGCAGTTGGCGGCCGATGCCGAGGTTGCCAAAGAACGGACCGACGGCGATGGAATAGAGCCGCGCCACGCCGCTGCCCTTGCGAAACAGCACCACCGCGTAGCCGGCGACATGGCTGTCGTTCTCGGCCACCAGCATCTCGGCGGTCTCGCGCTCGATGAACTGACGGAAGGAGCGGCGGGAAAGCCGGTCGCCCGAGAAGACGGCCTTCTCGATGGCGGCGAGGTCATCGACGTCTGACGCGCGGGCCTTGCGAATCTCGGCAGGCATGCGGGCTTGGGAGAACCTCGATTGGATTGCGGAAATGGCCCCGGTCACTAAAGCAACACCGGCCGAAGCGCCAGTATTCGTCAAGCGCTATCGCTCCTTGATTAGGGCCGAATTGTGACAGGTTCCGTGGCGGCAAGGAAGCGCGAAGTGTTTGAACAAGATCGCTGTTTGGAAGGGCTGCCGGCTGCGCAAAACGCAGCCGGTTTCAGCTCGAAATACCGGCGAGAAGCTGGCCATAGGCGATCTTGGCGACGTCCGACAGCCGCTCGCGCGGCAGCGAGCCGACGACGGCGCAGCCATAGCCTTTGTCCAACCAATAGACCGCCTCAGGGCCGTCCGCTTCGGCAGCATAGGTGCCCTTGGCGGCCGCGGACGATTCGGCGGTGACGAAGAGCGAGATGCGCTCGCCCTTGGCGTCCTCGTAAAGCAGCATCGCGGCCTTGCCGTGCTCGCCCGAAGGCAGCAGCCGGCCACCGACGAGCTCGAAGCCTTCGGCCGCCAGATCGGGCGCCACCAGCTTCAGCCCAACCCGGTTGGACAGCCATGTCTGAAGGTGGTCCTTGTCGCTCGCCGGCACCTCGACCGCGTGACGCTTCTCGCCGGCGTAGATGACATGGGCGGCGATCGCCTGCTCGACGAGCTGCTCGTCGCTGTCATCGCTTCGGCCGACGCCGCCGATGCCGGCGACATAGCCGCCGAACCCGCCGACCATCAGCACGACGGCGGCCGCCGCCGAAAGCCACCAGCGCGAACGCCATGCAGACGTCTTTGCCGGCGCTTCGCCAAGCACCGCTGCCTTGAGCCGCGCCGGCACCGGCTCGTCCATGACGCCAGCCAAGGCGGCGCGCAGCGCCGTGCGGTCGGCGATGTAGCGAGCGCTCTTCGCCTTCATCTCAGGATTGGCTTCGAGCCAGGCTTCATAAGCCATGCGCTCCTCGCCCGGCAGCTCGCCGTCGAGGGCCATGTGGATATCGCGTTCAGTGAAATCGCGCCGGGTCATCGCTCGACAATCCTTATCGAGCGGCGGCGCGAAGAGTCGTCCAGCAGGCCGCGCAGTTCCTCGCGGCCGCGCGCGATGCGCGACATCAGCGTGCCGGCCGGCACGCCGAGGATGTTGGCGGCCTCGGCATAGGAAAAGCCTTCGATGGCGACCATGACCAATGCCGCGCGACGATCGGGGCTGATCGCCTGCAGGGCATCCATGATCTCGCGCGAGGCAATGCTTTCGACCTGATCGGCGGGCGCAGCCTGGGCTTCGCCGGCTTCGAGCGGCAGCATCGCCGACTCGCCACGCCGGTTAACCTTGCGCATCTGGTCGATGAACAGATGATGCATGATCGTAAACAGCCACCTCCGGGGGCTTTCTCCAGTCTGCCAGTTGTCGAGCCGCACAAGCGCCCGCTCCAGGCAGTCCTGGACGAGATCGTCGGCGGAATCGCGATCGCGCAGCAGCGAGCGCGCATAGCGCCGCAGACGCGGTATCTCGCTCAGGATCGCTGCCTTCTTGTCGTCCATGACCGCTTGTTTCGAGGTCGTTTTCCATCCGATTGAACGCGCCTTTCCGGCGCGGCGCAAGCAGCCAGCGCGAAGCGGACCACCCGCTCCGGTACCCAAGCACCTTAACAACGCCAACGGATGCCGGTTTATTCCCGGCCCAAATGGCGATGCTTTTGTTTGTCTAATTACGTAAGATAGGTATAATAGGTAAATTACGTATGAGGTGACGACCAATGAAGCAATTCACCTTTTCGGATATGAACCGCGCATCCGGCGAAATCCTGGAGACGGCGATGATCGAGCCGGTCGCTCTCACAAAACGTGGCAAAGAAAAGCTGATCATCCTGTCAGCCACCCAATACCGGCAACTCGTCGGCTCGTCCCATGCCGCCGCTTACACGCTCGAGAATGCGCCGGACGAGGTCCACGATGAACTCATGTCGGGGTTGGAGTCCATCATAACCGGCGACAAGCCGGATGCTTAAGCCCGGCGATCTGGTTCAATACTACTATTTATGGGCGCGACGGGCTGACGCCGGCGAAGAATCCGGCCGCAAAGCGCGGCCGGTCTGCATTGTGGTCAGAACGCCGACCACGCCTGCGGCGCTATTCCTGTTCCCGCTCACCTCGCAAAAGCCCCACCGGTCCCGCGCGCATATTGCAATCAGTGAGATCGAGTGCCGCAGAGGCGGCCTCGACTTTCCGTCATGGCTCATCCTCGACGAGTACAACCGCGTCCGGATTGACGAAGCCTACGATCTCGTCACGACGAAACCAATTGGTTCTTTCAGTCCGGCATTTGTCCGCAAGGTCGCTGGCCTCATCAAAGAGGCGGCCGGACAGCGCCGTCTGCGCGGCGTAGTCCGAAAATAGCGGGGTTGTCACCCCTCTCTCGCCGCCCGCGTCAAAAGCCGCTGGTAGAACAGCCCGATGCCGATCAGCACCGCGCCCAGCCCGATGAAGGAGAGCGCGCGCAGCACGCCTTCCAGCTCCGACATGTCGAAGAGGAAGACTTTCACCACCGCGACCGCGATCAGCACCGCCGAGGCAATGCGCAGCAGCTGCGACCTCAGCCAGACGCCGGCGGTGAGCAGCGCCACCCCGATGACCAGCCAGAGCGCCGAATAGGTGTAGGTCTCGAGCTGGCCAAGACCGCTCCACAAGCCGATGAACTCGCCCTTGAAGAGCCGCCGCACCGACAGCGTCGCATAAGCGAAGGCAAGCAACGAAGCGATCAGTGCCAGCATCGCCGCGTACCATCTTGGGCGCTTGTCGCGGACATAGAGCGCCAGCCCACCCGCGGCGATCGCCGGCAACAGATAGGCGAGGAACAACAGGTTGAAGAACGGAATGGTGCCGGTCGATTCATCCGTCACCAGCGGGTTCAGCACCGCGAAATGCTGGATGACGATCAAGCCCGCCGAAACCACGCCGGCGGCCATCGAGCCATAGCGCAGCACCGAACTCGGCGAGCGCATGTCGATGGCGACGAGGATGGCGCCGGCGCCGAGCGCGATCAGCGTGTAGATCGCCTGTTCGGCAAGGGTGACGGGGCCGGTGTCGATGACGCCGCCATGCATGGCGTGGCGCACCAGCATCGCAACGGTGAGCAGCGCGAACAGGGCCGAGGCCGCCTCCATGGCAAGGCGCGGCCGTCCGTTGGTGGTGCGCGCCAGTTGCCAGGCGGCGAAGCCGAAGGCGAGCGCCGGCACGCCATAGCCAAGCAGCAGCCAGTTGAAGACCGGCGTCCTCGACAGCGCCGCCGCGCCGACGATGGTCGGGTCGAAGGCGACGCGGCCGAGCACGGCGACCGCGGTACCAACCGCGATCCAGCCCAGCACCGGATAGGAGCGCCAGCGCGTCGCCAAGGCCGGCACGACGGCGGCGGCGCCGAGCAGCACCGTGGTCCAGCCGGAGCCGAAGGCCATGTGCAGCATCAGCAGAGCGGCGACGCCGGCGCCGGCGAGCGCGAAGGAGACAGCGGGTC
>NZ_RZSC01000320.1:0-6509 GCF_003998155.1 Mesorhizobium sp. M1E.F.Ca.ET.063.01.1.1 | reverse complement strand
CCGCTATGCAGGTCGCGGCCGCGCGCCGAAACGATGCCGGCGGTGACGGTGGTACCGATGCCGAACGGATTTCCGATCGCCAGCACCTGGTCGCCGGTCATCAGCCTGTCGGAATCGCCCCATTTCACGGTCGGCAGCGGCTTGCTCGCCTTGATCTTGAGCACCGCCAGATCGTTCTTGGCGTCGTGGCCGACGAGCTTGGCGGGAAGTTCGGTGCCGTCGTCGAGCGTCCCCTTGATCGAGGTGGCGCCGTCGACGACGTGGTTGTTGGTGACGATGTTGCCGTCCGACCCGACGATGAAGCCGGAGCCCAAAGCCTCCTGCCGCTGTGACTGTTGTTGTTGCGGCGGGGTCTTCGGCATCGGTATGCCCTGGTCGCCGAAGAACTGCTGGAAATATTGGTCGAATGGCGAATTGCCGTCGAATGGCGAGCCGTCGCCCATCGTCCCGGGCTGTGCTTTCATCACGGTCGTCACGGTCACGACAGCCGGCTTGGCGGTGGCGACGACCGGCGCAAACGAGCCGTTCGGCGCGGTGATGCCCGCGACCGGCGTCTGCGTCGTCGCGACCACGTTGCTCAGACCGGCAGTGCCGGAGTTCTGCGCAAAGGAAACCACGACGGGAGAGATGATCAGCGCAGCGCCCAGCAGGGCCGCGACGCGATGTCTGCGAAGAATGCTTAATGGTGACATGGTCGTTCTGTCCGGGCGAGAGTTGATCCGGCGCCGCGGGTGGTTCTCGAAGCACGCGCCCGTCGGCGTGTCGACGGCCGGGACTGCCTGTCTCGCCGTGCATGGCAGCCGGCCGGATCGACAGCCACGCATCTAGGGCGTGGAATGGCCCGAATTAGGGTTTTGCCGCGACCTTACGAAGATTTAATTCAGAGAGCGCTCACGAACCGCTCTCTTCGGCGCAGATAGGCGGAGGCGATCTCACGCATCCGCGCGCCGTTGAAACTCGGGCCATGGCCGCCATGGCCGATGCGCATCGGCAGGTCGAGCAGACGCTGCATGGTGCGGCAATAGGCGGCACGGTCCGAATCCGGCAAATCGTCGATCAGCATGCCGTCATAGATGGCGTCGCCGGCGAAGAACAGGCCGTCAGCCTCGTCGAACAGCGCGATCGAATCCGGCGAATGTCCAGGCAGATGCAGCACGCGGAATTTTCGGTCGCCGAGATCGACGATATCGCCCTCGTCGAGCGCGCGGGTCAGCGGCGCCGGCGGAATCCGATAATTGGCCGCCTCCCAGCCGGGCGCCGGCAATTTGGACACCGCGCCATCGAGATTGTGGAACATGTAAGCGTAGGTGACGGCATCATCCATGCCGTCGAATCGCGCCGCGCTCACCTTCGGCCCCATCCGCAACGGAAATTCATGCAGCGAGCCGACATGGTCGAGGTGGATGTGGGTGGCGACGACGATCAGCGGCTTGCCCGCCGGCGTGTCGATCTCGGGCGCCAGCGGGCAGATGCCCATGCCGGTATCGACCAAAAGGTCGGCGTCGCGGCCCTTGAGGTGCCAGATGTTGGCGCGCACGAAATCATGCACGAACGGCTCGGTCAGCATCGTCGTCCTGGCATCGACAATCGCCTTGCCGAACCAGTCGCCCACCACAAGGTCGCCCATCAGACGAAGGGCTTCCCGACCTTGTATTTTTCCGGCACCAGCCGCTTCAGATAGGCCATGCCAGCCTCCGAAAGCTGGTTGACGTCCGGCTTCATGAAATCGTCCGGCATGTGGCGCGTCTTGCCGGCGACGGCCTTGAGCGGCACCTTCTTCAGCACGGTCTTTGCGCCGTCATATTGCAGCGCCACCGAGCCGCCGCCTTCTTCAGCGACCGCAACCGCGAAGGCGCCGGCATCGAAGGCTTCTTGCGCGTCGACGGCGCTGATCGTGCCGACATAGCCGCGCGGCATGTAGCCCAGAGCGTCGACCCGCGCCCGCTTGCCCGGCAGGCCCTCGGCCAAGGCCCTTTCGAGCGCCGCCGGTAGATCGCTGCCCGACAATTTGACGTTGCCATGCTGGTCGCGCTCGAGCTTTTCCGGCGGCACCAGGCTTTCGACCAGCGCCTTGCCGTCGGCGGTGCTGACGCCTTCCGAGACGGCGACGATGCAGCGCTTGTGGCGGTCGAGCGTCCTGCGGACATCGTCGATGAAGCGTTCGGCCGAGAAGGCGCGCTCCGGCACGTAGACCAGATGCGGGCCGCTGTCGGGGTCGAGCTGCCAGGCGGCCGCGGCGGCGGTCAGGAAGCCGGCATGCCGGCCCATGACGATGCCGACATAGATGCCGGGCAGCGCGCGGAAATCGAGATCGACCGAGAGGAAGGCGCCGGCGACGAACTCGGCCGCCGAGATGAAGCCCGGCGTGTGGTCGTTCTCCTCGAGGTCGTTGTCGATGGTTTTCGGCGCGTGCACGAAGGCCATCGTGCCGCCCGCGGCATCGGTCAGGATCTGCTGCGTGCCCGACGTGTCGTTGCCGCCGATATAGATGAAGGCGTCGGCGCCGGCCTTCTTCAAACCGTTTAGAATAACCTCGCAATAAGCGGCGTCGGGCTTGTCGCGGGTCGAACCCAGCGCCGCGCTCGGCGTGCCGGCGATCAGCCGCAGCCGGTCCTCGGGGATGGCGGAGAGGTCGACATAGTTGCCGTCGCGGATGCCGCGCACGCCATGGATCGAGCCCAGCACCTTGGCGCCCGGATGACGCTTGCGGATCTCCAGCGTGGCGCCGACGACCGTCTGGTTGATGACGGCGGTCGGGCCGCCGCCCTGCGCGATGACGAAAGTTCCGGCCATGTTTTTTCTCTCCCGAGGCGAAGGTTTTCAGGGCACCTTCGCCTGTCTTGCGGCATCGCGCAACGGAAGAACTGATGCGTATCGCCCAAAAGTGTGCAGCCGTTTTGGGACAAAACAAGAAGATTGGCGGCCGCGTGGGCCGCCGGAAAAGATCACACGACGACGACCGGATTTTTCTTCGATACGCGGCTGTAGAGGTCGATGATGTCCTGGTTGATCAGCCGCACGCAGCCCGACGACATCGCCTGGCCGATGCTCCACCATTCCGGCGAGCCGTGGATGCGATAGCCGGTGTCCCTGCCGTTCTGGTAGATGTAGAGCGCGCGGGCGCCGAGCGGGTTGGTGAGGCCGCCGGGCTGGCCACCCTGCCACTTCACCAGTTCCGGCTTGCGCTGGATCATTTCCGGCGGCGGCGTCCAGACCGGCCATTCACGGCCATATTGGATGTTGGCGCGGCCCGACCAGCGGAAGCCGTCCTTGCCGATGCCGACACCGTAGCGGATGGCGTCGCCGCCGGGCTGGACCAGATAGAGCATGCGCTCCTGCAGATGCACGACGATGGTGCCGGGCGCCTCGCCGGTCTTGTCGACGACGATCTGGCGGCGGAACTCCGGCTTAACCTTCTGCCAGGGCACGGCCGGCACCTGGAAGCCGCCATCGGTGAGGGAAGCATACATCACGTCCGGGCCGGTGATATTCTTGTCGACGCTGATCGCCGGACGCATAGGATGCACCGAGCCGGTCGTGGTGTCGTCGATCTGCAATTGCGGCAGGTCGAGCGTGTCGGTGGTGCTGCAGCCGGCGATGCCGAGCAGCGCCAGGGCGCCTGCGCCGGAAAGCATGGCGCGGCGGGAAAGCAGAATTTCGGTTTCGTCGCCGTTCGAAGGCGGCGTCAGACTTTGCGGCAACTCGCGCATACACCAAACCCTACGCTGTCGGCGGGAAGCACGGTCCGGCCGGATGACGGGCATTTTCGTCAGTCATGGTTGAAAAAGCGTGAAGAGGCCGGAGCCAGGCTTAACCCTAACGGCCCGTTACCGGCTGCAGGAAAGACACCAGACAGGTACTGAAGATTTTTTCCACGGCCTCTTTACAATCGCGCCGACGCCAGGATTTATCCTGTTCTTTGCGCTCAAGGAGTAGGAAATGTCCTTCGAAAACTGGGCTGCCTTTGCCGCCGCCTCCACCATCCTTCTCGTCATTCCGGGCCCGACGATCCTCCTGGTCGTCTCCTATGCGCTGGGCCAGGGCTGGCGCACCGCGCTGCCGATGGCGGTCGGCGTCGCGCTCGGCGACTTCACTGCCATGACGTTGTCGATGCTGGGCATCGGCGCGCTGCTCGCGGCTTCGGCAACCGTGTTCACGGTGCTGAAGGTTATCGGCGCCGGCTATCTGATCTATCTCGGCATCAGACTGTTCCGCGCCGGCGGCGCCCTCAAGGCCGAACCGCGCACCGACGCGGTGTCGGCGGCAAGGATGATGGCGCATGCCTGGCTGGTCACCGCGCTCAACCCGAAGAGCATCACCTTCTTCGTCGCCTTCCTGCCGCAGTTCCTCGACCGGCATGCCGATTTCTGGACGCAGATGCTTATCTTCGAGACAACCTTCCTGGCGCTCGCCTTCAGCAATGCCTTCGGCTACGCGCTGGTGGCATCCAGGGCCCGCGCGATCGTGCGCAACCCGAAGGCGATCCGCATCTTCAACCGCACCGGCGGAACGTTGCTGGTCGGCGCCGGCATCGCAACCGTGGCGATGCGCTCGGGGAATTGAGGCCGTGCGCATAGCGCGGTAGCTACGAAGTCGTGTCGTCCACGGTTGGCGGGCTGGTTGGCGATGCTCTAGGATCACAGTCCGAACAGCAAAATCGCGATCAGCGAGGACATGGCATGGCGCTGAAGGACGCATTCGGCCTGACTTACTCGGGCGCCTCCGAAGCCGGGTTTTCGTCCTACGACAGAGCCGTCCATGAGCTGCAATGCTTCATCGGCGACCCGGTCGCTGCAATCGACCGCGCGATCGCCGACGACCCCGGCTTCGTCATGGCGCATGTGTTCAAAGGCTATCTGTTCGGCCTCGCCACCGAGCGGGAGGCAACGGCTGTCGCGCGAACCTGCCACGAAGCGGCGCTGCCGCTTGTCGCCACCACGCGTGAGCAGGCGCATGTCGCGGCCCTCGGCCATCTCGCCGCGGGCCGCTGGCATGAGGCCGCGCGCATCCTGGAAGACATTGCGATCGACAATCCGCTCGACGCGCTGGCGCTGCAGGTTGGGCACCAGATCGACTTCTTCACCGGCAATGCCCGCATGCTGCGCGACCGCATCGGCCGGGCACTGCCGACTTGGCAGAAGGGCATGCCGGGCCATCATGCCGTTCTCGGCATGCAGGCCTTCGGGCTGGAGGAAATGGGCGACTACGTGCGCGCCGAAAGCTTCGGCCGGCAGGCGGTCGAGATCGAACCGCGCGACGGCTGGGCGCAGCATGCGGTGGCGCATGTCATGGAGATGCAGAGCCGGCAAAAGGACGGCATCGCCTGGATGCGCGCCAATCCGGAGGCATGGACGAAGGACAGCTTTCTCAAGATCCACAACTGGTGGCATCTGGCGCTGTTTCACTACGACCTCGGCGAGATCGACGAGGTGCTGGGGCTCTATGACGGGCCGATCTATGGCGACCGCTCGACATTGGCGCTCAACATGGTCGATGCCTCGGCAATCCTGTGGCGTCTCAATCTCGGCGGCGTCGACGTCGGCGACCGCTGGGCGATACTCGCCGCCAACTGGATGCCGAAAGCCGCCGCCGGCAATTACGCCTTCAACGACGCGCATGCGATGATGGCCTTTGTCGGCGCTGGTCTCGGCGCGCCTGCTGAGACCTTGCTAGAAGCGCAGCGCGAGGCCATGCGCGGGCATGACGACAATGCCGCCTTCACCAGGGACGTCGGCCACCCGCTGACGCTCGCGGTCAAAGCGTTCGGCGAGGGCAGCTACACGGAGACGGTTCAGCTGATCCGGCCGATCCGCTCCATCGCGCACCGCTTCGGCGGCAGCCATGCCCAGCGGGACGTCATCGACCTGACGCTGATCGAGGCGGCATTGCGTTCCGGTGATGGACCACTGGCACGGGCGCTGACCGCGGAACGCGCGCTGGCACGGCCGGACAGCCCACTGTCGGCGCTGTTCTCGCGGCGAGCGGCCGATTTGTCAGAGAATTGACCCGCGGCGGATCTTGTCATAAGAACTGGCCTGGCCAGATTTTTTCGAGATCCGAAAAAAATAATGGCATTGGGAGGAAATCATGTATCTCGGCCTCGACCTGGGCACATCGGGCGTCAAGGCGCTGCTGATCGATGATCGCCAGAAGGTGATCGCCTCCGGCCATGGTTCGCTCGACGTCTCGCGGCCGCATCCCGGCTGGTCCGAGCAGGATCCTGCGCATTGGATAGAGGCCTGCGAGACGGCGATTGCCGAGCTCAAGGCTTCGCACCCGAAAGAGCTTGCGGCGGTCGAAGGCATCGGTCTTTCCGGCCAGATGCATGGCGCGACCCTGCTCGATGCCTCTGACAAGGTGCTGCGCCCCTGCATCCTGTGGAACGACACGCGCAGCCATGTCGAGGCGGCCGCGCTCGATGCCGATCCGCGCTTCCGCAGGCTCACCGGCAACATCGTGTTTCCGGGCTTCACGGCGCCGAAGCTTGTCTGGGTGAAGAACAATGAGCC
>NZ_RZSC01000031.1:0-21175 GCF_003998155.1 Mesorhizobium sp. M1E.F.Ca.ET.063.01.1.1 | reverse complement strand
GCCTGGAGTTGCTCGACAGCTTGTTCCGGCACCGCCAGCATCGCCAGTGCTGCCTCTCCATCTTCGATCTGGGTTCTGGCGACTTCGGCTTGTTTCAACCGGTTGTCCGAGCCGGCCAGTTGTTCGGCAGCGTCACGCGCCAAAAGAGTCGCATCCAGCCGCGCGAGCAATTCGCGTGCTTCGCGCTCTTCCAGTTCGGCTGCTTGAACTTCGCCCATCGCTTGTTCGTTTTCGGCAATGGCAGAAGCGCGCCGATCGAGAACCTCACTGCGGCGAAGCTGCGCAATCGTCGACTGCTGGCGCAAATCCGTGGCTCGTTTGAGCGCGGTCCGAAAACTATCGAGGGCCTGCTGCGCCGCGTCGTGGTGAATTGCGGCAAGGGCAGCTTCCGCCTCGGCGGCTTTCAAGGCTTCGCTGTGCGATTTGGCGGCCTCGACTGCGGCTTCCGCGGCCGAGATGGCTTCCCGCCGAGTGGCGCCTTCTTCGGGGTTTTCAAGCTCAGACAGACGCGCCAACGCCATGCGCCGCTTGTCGAGCGAATCGCGCAGACCGGTGACTTCGGCGCTGAGACGCTGCTCGTCTTTCACCAGCTTGTCACGCTCGTCGAGCGCTGCCGCATAGAGACCGCCGCTCTTGGGACGCAGCGTTGACGTAACCAGGCTATAGAGTTCTTCTTCACATGCCGCGGCGATTTCGGCCATGCGTCGCCCGCCGGTCAGGGCTTCAACTTCCCCCTGAACCGAGGACAGTAGGCTTTCGCGCACGCGTTTTTCGCCGTCCTCCTCGCTTTTGCTGCGCCTTTCGATGCCGGTGACCCCTTGGCGAACCCAGAGCAATCCTGCCGGTCCTGCGCTTCCGCCATGGATTAGTTTGCCGATAAAGGCTTCGGCCTCATCGGCTTGAGCCAACAGTCGCCCGCCGTCGAGGTCAATAACGCTGGCCAGCCTGCCGCCATAAAACTGCTTGGCAAGTCGATAGCGTCCTTCTGAAGTGGTGATGTCGGCCTCCACCACCGGATTGCCCCCACTGTAAGGCCGCAACAGTCGCACGCCTTCGGGTGTGCCCGTGTGAGGCTGGAAAAAGAGTGCGTGCAGCGCTTCGAAGAAGGTTGATTTGCCGAACTCATTGACCGCGCAAAGCACGTTGACGCCGTCGCCGATGTTTTCGATGGCGACGCCTTGCCCGGCGAACCGTTTGACGTTGTGGAGCCGAAGGGCCGTAAGTTTCATGATCCCATCGCCTCGCAATAGCTGAACAACCGAACCAGTGCTTCTCGCGATATGTCGCGTTCGACAGCCGACCGGGTTTCGTCGCTGCTTTCATCCAACAGTGCCTGCGCTGCCTCGCGAAGGGCACCAGAGCGGTCGATCCGATCCAAATCGCCACTTTCGCAGTCGGTCGCGAGCCCGTCCCCGTCCAGTTCCAGATAGGCGAAGTCGGGCGCGGCTACCGCGATCGCCGCTTGAAGGATCGTTCGCCCACTTAACCGCACCCGGCCAGACGCGGCAATTCGCAGCAAAGTCTGACGCCGCAGATGAGCCGGTGGAAGCAACGCTTCAAATGCCGCGGCGCTGTCGTCGCCAGACAGCAGATGCAGGGGAGCGGTTTTCCAGGAAAAGCTAGCTGTTTCAACGGCCACGATCTCGGGCACGGCGCCAGGCCCGGCAATGGAAACGACAAGGGCCTGACCGGGTGTATCATGCTTGAAACGGTCAGGTTCGGGCGCACCGCTATAACGGCTGCGCTCATTGATGGTGACGGGTCCGTGCCAGTCGCCAAGTGCCAGATAATCGAGGCCGGCCTTAGTCGCGCGATCTGGTGCAATGACATCGGACGCTGCTGAATCTTCGGAAAAGTTCTGAATAGCGCCATGAGCAAGGCCGAGCCGGATGGCGCCTTGCGGCGTCGCGGCGCTGTTCATCCACTCGGTAAGGTCGCGACCGGGTCTGCGGGTGGTGCAAGGTGCAGGCAGCAGCGCCACGTCCGCGCCAATGGTCAGGGTTTCGGGCCGCGTCGCCAGCAGGACATTGTCCGGCACAACGCTGTCCGCTGCACTCCACAATTGATCAGCCAACAGGGAATCATGGTTGCCAGGCAGCAATATCCAGCGCAGAGGCGCGCTCTGGCTCATCTCGGCCATGGCCTGCCGCAACATCGCTGGAGTGGGCGTTTCGGTATCGAACGTATCGCCGGCCAGAAGTATGGTGGATGCACCATGGACGCGTGCCTGCTCTGCCAGCCGGCTGATCGCGCCATGGCGCGCTTCACGGAGCCGCCCGCGCAGATCCTCTGGCATGTTGCCGAACCGCTTGCCGATATGAAGATCGGAGCTGTGGATGAATCGAAACATGGAGTCTCCGAGACTATGTCGATGCCAGGTTGCGCTGGGCGCGATCGATGGCTTCATCCAGCCGGGAGCGTGAAATCGCCGCAAGTCGCTCGACACCGAGCAGACGTGCAAGGTCGAGAGCGGGGTCGGACTGTTCCAGAATGTCCTCGTTCGCAACGACGACAGCGGCCAGCTCGGCGATTGGAATGTCGGCAATGGACCGGCGGGCATCGGCATCGAACGGCATGCGATAATCAAGCAGGTCGACCACCGTCCCTCTCTTCCATAGGAAGCTGCCGCTGGATTCTTCAGTTCTATCGAACTCGCGCAGATGCAGGTCGATCCGCTCCCGAATCTTGTTGCCCGTTCTGAGCCAGCCATGCGCCCGTGCGATGCGCTGCGCAAGGACGTCATCTCGCAGAGGTCCTTCCTGCTCGATCACCGCGTCGACCATGGACCGCAGCGTGCCTCGGTAGACGAAGTCATAAAACTGATCCGGGCTGGTGGAAAATCCGGTTAGATCAGTCAGGCGATAACGGCCGCCCGTCGGTACGGTATCATGCGTCGAATGCGCGGCCGCAGGCAAAATTCCTGCAGATGCCGATGGGCGCTCTCCCGTCGCGAGGGGAGCGGCGACAAGTTCTGGCTCTGATTTTATCGACGGATGTTCCGGTTCGCCGGCCGATGCTAGGTCTTCGGCTGGCAATGGGTCCATGGGGTCGACCTTATGTCCCATGTCCCAATGGATCGCGGCTTCACTTTCCTGTTGTTCAGCCTGTTTGCGACGGCTTTCCTCGAGCAGCGCGGCCAGGCTGGCATGAAGCCTCTCGGTGCAACCTTCGAGATCAAACCACCAATCGGTTGACCATACCCGGACAATGTTCCACCCGAGGCCGCGCAGGACCTGCTCGCGGACCTTGTCTCGATCTCGCGCCGTGGCAGAACTGTGATAGGTCGCGCCGTCGCATTCGACCCCAGCCAGATAGGCGCCGGCGAGATCGGGATGCCGGATCCCTATATCCACTCGAAAGCCCGAAATGCCGACTTGAGGAACGATGGTCCATCCGCGCTTCTCAAGCTCGGCAGCGACGGCCTCCTCGAAAGGGGATTCCAGGGCTCCGACCGATCCGCGTTCCTGCGCTGGCAATGCCACAGCGCCGCGTTCGGCAAAATCGAGAAAGGCTTTGAGATGCTGTACGCCGATCGCTTTGGTTCGGTTGGGGTCGATCTGGTCGGCGGCAAAACCTGAAAATACGATCAGTTCCTGCCGCGCACGCGTCACCGCGACATTCAGCCGGCGTTCGCCGCCGTCCCGATTCAGCGCGCCGAAATCCATGCTGCGCTTGCCGGCATTATCTTGCGAAAAGGTGATCGAAAACAGGATTATGTCACGCTCGTCCCCTTGGACATTTTCCAGATTCTTGACGATGGCGGGCTCAATACGCTCGTCGGCAAAGAACCATTCAAGCTCCGGCTCTGTCTGGCGTGCCTTGTCGAAAAGGTCGAGGATGAGCGACTGCTGTTGCGCGTTGAAAGTGATGACTCCGAGCGTGGGTCGGTCCTTTTCCGGTAGGGCCAGCCAACGCCGCATCCTGCTGACCGCCTCGTCGGTTACCGCTTGGGCTTCGATTCGATTGGTGCGGCTTTTGCCACGGTCATAGATGCCGGTCGTGATTTTTCGCAGCTGAACTGCCCGATCTTCCACCGTTGGCGAAGGGAATGTGATGAGCCGGTTCTGATAGTAGTGATGGTTGGAAAAGGCGATCAGCGACTCATTGCGGCTACGATAATGCCAGCGCAGGTCACGTACCGGGATGCCGGCCGCTTTGGCTTCGTCGAGAATGCTCTCAAGATCCTTTTCGTGTTCGACGACTTCCTCGTCCTCCTCGTTGCGGCCAAAGAAATTGGTGGGCGGCAACTGCTTGGGATCGCCTACGATTATGGTTTGATGGGCTCGCGCGATGGCACCGACGGCGTCCCAGGTGGTGATCTGCGATGCTTCGTCGAAAATCACCACGTCGAACAGGGCTTGGTCGGGCGGTAGATATTGAGCGATTGAAAGAGGGGACATCAGCATGCACGGCGCGAGCTTGGCAAAGCTCGTCGGCATCGCGCCAATCATCTCGCGGATTGACCGGCTGGGCCGCTGCAATTCCATCTGATGGCGCAACAGGCCCAACTCGGAATTGCGCGGGACGCCTTGCACAGCCGGCAAACCATGAGCGATGGCACTGATGACGCGAAGGCTTGCTTGAGCGCGGACAAGATCGTCGATTTCCCGGAAATCTTCGATGGCGTGCTCGTGCTGGAAGCGACGGAAATTCCGCAGCACCGGATCGGCATCCAGCGTGGCCGGCAGCCACCAGCGTACATAGGCCAGGCGGAACGCGGATTGAGCTTCAGCTGGTCGCACTAGACCCGCCTCGATATCGTCGACCAACGCTCCCAGATTGTGACTGACAGCCCTGCGACGAATGCCGCACCACGAAGTCCAGTCCCGGAGAAGATGACGGGCGTCGAGCAAGTCTCCCATCGCAGTCGTCAATTCGGTCAGCGGGTTATCATGTTCTGCCCAAGAAGGCGTCTTTCCAGCAGGGATCGCAAATTGGGTCTTGGCAGCCTCGAATGCTGCAGAAGCCGCAAGGAAGCGGGCTGCCCCATAGCGCATCGTGCTATCTGCTGCACCGCTTCGCAGGCTCGGGGCGGTTGCTTGCAGGAGCGCTTTGAAATCCTCCGTGCCGAGGCCGGGCAGGCGTAGCGTCTGTCGAAGCCTTTCGGCCATCGAGAGTATCTGATCGATACGGTGGGTGTCGGTATCAAGTGCGGCAAATCCGATCGGCTTCCCAGATAGGATGTTGGCTTCGACAGTGGCCCGGCGGTCCTGCATCAGGCGCAACAGCAGCAAGTCGTGCTGAGGATCGGCTACCCCCTCTGTGACATAGCCTTGAAGCAGCTTCTGGACTTTGCGTTTGCCCAACTGACTGTTTGGCCAGAATGCAGAAGCGGCCTGCTGCCATTGCTGCTCTATGTCCTCCACCCGTATGCGCGCAACGGCAGCCTCGTCATAGCGGGCCGACAGGTCCTTGCGAGACTTGCGATAGTCTCCGATTGCCTCATTGAGAGTGGCGAGGGCTCCCCGCAACTGGGCGAAATCTCGATCAAAGACAATGCTGACGTCATAGCCGGCACTGTCCTGGAGTGCCGCTGCTAGTTTTCGCAGCGCTTCGAGCTCCGCTTTTGACGCGTCGCCTTTGGCGCGCAGGCCGATGCTCACCAGGAAGGCGTCGAGTGCGGTCGCTAGAACCTCGGACGCATTCTTGAGGGTCTTTGCCCCTTCGAGCAAATTGTCCTGCCAGCCTGACGTCCACTCGGTGACATCTATAAGACGCAAGACCGACCGCATCTCCACCGACTGAAATGCGAGACCTGTTTCGGCGGCAATATGCTCCAGCGCCAGCCGGTTTGCCTCGTCATGGGAATCGCGCGATGGCCAGGACAATCTCGGAGCGTGCTGCCGCTTGTTCTTGAGAGCGATGCCGAGCGCCAGATAAGGCGTCAGACCATTGACATGGTGCCGATGCAGCGCTTCGACATAGGCATTCAGTTCGTCGCGACGGACGCGAAGCCGCTCGTTGATCGCAATCCACTCCGCTGCGTCCACGCGCACGCCGCTTTCCCAGCTGATCCTGAGCTGGGTGAGAAAGTTGCGTCGGTCCGCCTTGCTGGAATGGAGTTCGAGACAATGCGCGCCCAGGCCATGTTCGCGCAGGCGGCGATACACCACATCGAGCGCCGCCGTCTTCTCGGCCACAAACAGCACGGTTTTGCCAACTGAAAGACAGTTGGCAATCATGTTGGCAATGGTCTGGCTCTTGCCAGTGCCGGGAGGACCGATGATGACAAAATCGCGACCCTCAGCGGCGGCAAGACTTGCGGCGGTCTGTGAGGAGTCGGCCGGCAGCAGCAAAACCATGTCGGACGGGGCATAGTGCCGGTCGAGTTCGCGCTCGTCGCGGAATGATGCGCCATTGCCCTCGAAAGCTATCTCCGGCGTGTCGATCAGATGGCGCACGACACGGTTTTCGCGCAGCGCATCGGTACGCTCGACCAGATCCTTCCACATGAGAAACTTGGCGAAGGAAAAGGTCGACAGCGCCGTCTCGTCCACCACCTCCATGCCGGGGACGTCGCGCACTGCCTGGCGCATAAGACCGAGCAGCCTCGGCACATCAACGCCGCTTTCGTCCTCGGGCAGCTCACCGGAAAACTGTGGCAGTTTGAGCTCGAAGTCGCGTTCGAGAAACTGCAACAAGGTTGCGTTGAATCGCGGTTCATCTTCATGGAAGCGCAAGGTAAAATGCGATGTTGCGCTGCGGCGCTCGATTTTGACCGGTACGAGCAGCAATGGCGCGCGATAGCTGCGCTCGTCCTCGGCCTTCTTCTTCCAGCGCAGGAAGCCGACCGCCAGGAAGAGCGTATTCGCGCCGCCCTCGGCAAAATCGTTGCGCACTTGCCGGTAAAGATCGATCAGCCGGGATTCCAATTGACGCCCATCGAGCGTCGACGGGAGCTCGTCGCGCAGAAGCGCTTCCGCGGCAAAGCCACGCTGGAGGTCACGTCCGTGCACCTCGCGATAGAGGACAGCATCCCGCTCGCCCAGTGGATTCTGTTCGGGGAGCGAAATCAGCCGGATCGAAGCGCCTGCCATCAGACGGTCCTCGAGGTAGCCGACGTCAGTACAAAGAAACGGAATTGTCTTCTTGGAGTCCGGAAAATTGAGCAGGCGGTTCCGCAGTGTCAAATCGAGGAGCTTTTTCTGCCAGCGGTCGATCCGTCCGGCCGCTGTCGTCGGCTTTACCTCGACGATCTCGACCGGCAGGGCTACCACGGCCGGTGCGGCTGGCAACGGCAACGCGATTTCGGTTGCCGCCTCTGCATCCACGCTGCGGCGCGTCGGTTCGTGCGAAGCAAGCGGTGTGATGCCGCCGCTGCGCGAGCGGCGTATATCGATGGCTGCGACAAAGGTGGCTACCTGCGTTTCGTCGAGCCGCTGTTCGATTGCGTGTTGGGCAGCCTCCAACGTCATCGCCGGCCGATGCGTCACGCCTGTCGTCTCAAACACGATGAGTTCGCGCGATGCCAGCGCCTTGCGGACCTCCATGGCATCGGGTTCAATGGCGTTGGCGAGCGTCCTTTGTGTCATCCAGACGCCGACGGCCGCGTGTCCCTGAAACATCAAAACGACGGGATGCAAGCCCGTCGCCTCCAGGGCGGACGCGAATAACAGACTGGTATCGAGACAGGTTGCCAGCTTTTCTGCCGTAATAATTGAGGGACGTCGAATTTTTTGGCCGCGGCTTTCGAAGCTCGCAGGTGGCTCTGCATAATGCAGCGATAGGCCAGCAATGGCCGAATAAATTGCGGCCGCCAGCATGAATGCGCGTTGCGGATTGCCGCTTTGATAGCCATCGAGGCTGGAAGGATGACCATGCGCTGCGAGCAGCTCCGCTGCGGAACGCAGCAGTCCTGCGATCGCCGGGTCGTTCGGCATGACGAATGCGGCGAGCAATTGCGCCATATCGACGACGCCACCCCATTCGTCGCGGGCAAGCAGGCGCACCGCAACGCGCTGCTCGGCCAGCACTGCGCCTCCTGAGGTTAGGCGCAACGTTATCTCCCCGCGCTCAGCCTCGTTGAGACCGGCCAGATAGCCGGCGTCGAGATCGATTTTTCGATCGCTTAAGGGAAGCCGGTCGCCAGCAACGATCCGATCAATTGTCCAGCTTTTGGCGCGCAAAAAAGGGGGGTTCGATGTCAGCTCGAGAGTGCATTTTTCGAAACCCTGCTGGGTCGGGTTGTTGAGCGCGATAGACCGGATCACCGGAATAGCATTTTGGAAGGACGCATATGTAAAGCTGGCGGCGATGTCCGCCACGACTTCTATTACGGGCGCGGCTGATATACCGGCAGCATCGCCAGTCTCCGAACTCGTTTCCATACCCCATCCCCTATTTTCATTTACGATAGAACTTTGCCGCCAGAATTTGAAAGTAAATTCTCGGTATGGTCGCCGCTTATGTCCAGCAGCATAGATTTCTAAAAGTGTTACCGCCCAGATAACGGTCGAAATGGAGACAGGCGATAATCGGTCGTCACGATTGGAGGGGATCCAAAAGTCGCGGAAATCGGAGCGCCGGCGCACGCTGCTGAAACCCAAGACGGGCAGGACGTCATCCGCAAATGTGTGGCGGTCCGGGCGCCATGGACCAAGCGTTGCGCGCCTATCGCGAGCGCTGTCGTGGCGCCTATCGCGGACTCGGACCCAGCCCGACAGTGACGGCGAACCTCGATCGGCCTATCGGTGAGGCGGTCGAATTCCGCCCATAGACTATCGAAAGGCACGCACTTCCAGCTCTATCTCCTCGTACGCGTTGCCGGCTACCTAAATTCGTGCGCGCGGTCCAATGCCTTTGATTGCTGATGTCGTTGTGGAGACGTTTGATCGCTGAAGCATTTGTTTGCTGACCTAGCGGCGCGGGGGGAGGTCATTTATTGGGTACATCTCCAGCACTCTATGTGCGATCGCGAGGAAAATTTGTCCAGACAAGCGAATTCATCGAATCTGGACTAATCAATAAGTATAATGATGGTAAGATTCGGGGGGCAGGAATGGCCGAGGTTGGACTTTTGGAATGGGCGGATAAGCAGCCCGACTGGATTAGGGATGCCTTAAGAAGACACGCCGCGCGGCCGGGCTTCAACCTCGAGCAGGAGGATAAGGCCGGTGTAACAGCTCGGGTCCGCCACGTCGGTGGATTTACCGCTGATCTGCCCGAATGCTCTCCGCTCTCGGCGGAGCATTTGAGGGCCAACAGTTCGAACGAGCCGCGCGCGGTGCTTTGCTCACTCGGCCCCGTCAAGCATTTGAACCGCCTCGCCGAAGAGCAGCAACTGCGTTTCGCCACCGATGGCATCACCATTATCTACGGCGACAATGGAAGCGGAAAGAGCGGCTATTGCCGGATCGCGAAGAAGCTTTGCCGTAGTCTGACGGCGGATGATCTTCTTGGCAACGTGTTCGAGATCGGCACCAAACCGCCAGCCGAAGTGCTTGTCCGGTTTCTCGAAGAGGGTGCTACGGAACCGACCCCCATAACCTGGAAGGACGGAACGCTGCCCCCCGCGTCAATTGCACGGATCTCCGTTTTCGACTCCGCGAACGCTCGCCTCTACGTCGATAAGCAAAACCGTATCGGTTTTCTGCCCGCAGCCATCGCGCTTCTCGAAAGCCATGGACGTCACCGCACCGAGCTCGAAGCCGACTTCCGGGAAGAAATCAAAGCGATCGAAAAGAACCTAAAGACACCATTGCCGAGTGGGTACACAGCTGCCGGCGCGGTCGTAAAGCTGCTGGCTCGTCTCGAAATCAAGTCAAAGGACGTGATGCCTTCCGCAGCCGAAATCAAAAACCTCGCTGCCCTCTCAGAGCAGGACATGGCTGATCTCGCTGGCCTCGAACAGGCTCTGGCAAGCGACCCTTCAACGATGGCGACAAAGCGTCGGCGTGCCAAGGCGGCCTTGGAAAAACTGCTGACTGCATCTGAACAGATCGACGCGGCTCTCTCAGCGGCGGCCCTCGAGATTTATCGCAATCTATATGCAACAGCCGATTCTACAGCGCAGGCTGCACAACTTGCCGCCTCAGGAGCGTTCGCGACTATGCCGTTGAGCGGCGTTGGGCTTTCTCCCTGGCGGTATATGTTCGACCATGCACGAGCCTATTTAGCGAGCGTCACTGGCATCGATCATCAGCACTTGCCAGATCAGGAAGGCGATCGTTGCATGCTCTGCCAGGAGCCGATGACGGCGGACGCCGCGGGGCGGATCCAATCCTTCAATGACTTCGTAACGGGCGCCGCAAATAAGGCGGCGCAAGTCGCATCTATTGCCCATGAAGAGGCCCTGCGCCAAATCAAAGGACTCACCATTGCGACCGGGGAGGCGGTTGAGGCGGCTCTCGGAGAGTTTGGCGATCTGTCCGCCGCACGCAAGGCGATGGTGGCCCTGATCTCGGCATATTATGTCGAGGCAGGTAAAAGGCGTGATGCAATTGTCGTTGCGGCTGCGCTGTCCGAGTACGCTGCGTTCCCGCAACTTGCGGCGCCAGTTGCATCGAAACTCCGAACGGAGGCGGAGGCGCTAGAGGCCGAAGCGCTGACGGACGACAAGGCAGCGGCCGACGACGGGAACCGCGCTACCGATCGAGCTCGTCGCGATACACTCAAGGATCGGAAAAAACTGGGCGACGATCTCACCATCGTTCTCGCGCGCTTGGCGAATCTCGAAGAGCGGCGCAAGCTTCTCTCATGCTGCGATGCTGTCGAAACAGGCTCGGTGTCACGGCAGATGACGTCGCTTCGACGAAGCCTCGTCATGCAGGATCTCGAAAAGCGCGTCGTCGCCGAGATTGAGACTCTGGCGTTAACGCACATCCCGTTCGCAGTTAATGATCGTAGTCAAGATGGGCAGAGCTATTTCGAGGTCGGGCTCAACGCGGCAAAAGCGATCTCAAACAGCAAGGTCTTAAGCGAAGGAGAGCAGCGCGCGCTTGCCCTGGCCTGTTTCTTAGCCGAGGTCGGAGGAGACACATCGCGTCAAGGCATGATCATCGACGACCCCGTGTCATCTCTCGACCATGTTCGGATCAGGCGGGTCGCGGCAAGGCTCGTAAAAGAAGCGGCCACAGGACGTCAGATTATTATTTTCACCCATAATCTTCTGTTCTTCAACGAGGTGGTTGACGCAGCTGCGCAGGCCAATCCGCCGATTCCCCTTGTTCGAAACTACATCAACAAGTCCGAATCTGCCGGTTTTGGCTTGATTAGCGAAACTGACGAGCCGTGGATCGCACAGTCTGTCACGAAGCGCATCGAGACTCTCAAGACGCGCCTGAAGAGCTTCGACGGCGCCACTGATTTCACCACCGATGCTTGGCGAAGGTCAGCGAAGGATTTCTACAGCGATCTTCGGGAAACCTGGGAGAGGCTCGTTGAAGAAATCCTGCTCGGTAAAGTCGTCGAGCGATTTAACAGCGATGTCAAGACACAGAGCCTGAAGGGTGTGGTGGTCGAGGACGAAGACCACAAGCGAATCTATTGGGCCATGAAGCGAGTTTCGGAGCGTTCTGGACATGACATGGCGTCCGCCAAGGCCATTCCAGTTCCAACACCAAACGATATGAAGAGCGATCTTGATGGAATTGACCAATATCGTATCGACACCACCAAACGAAAAAAGGATGCCGAAAAGCGCCGGATTGAATTCGAACAGCCTCCCAAGGCGACTGTACTCTAGCCTAATGACTATTGTCGTGTATTACTGGCCCTCACTGGCTTCATCCTGCTGCGCATGCCGGTGTCCGCCTGCCGCGGGCGAAGCCGACGTGACGAGGAAGTATCGCGAGGGCGCCAAGCCATCAATGGCTGTGCGCTCGCTCTTCATCTTGGATTTCAGCGCCGAGAAGCCTGACCGCTGGTAGTGCTTCGCCTGCACAATGTCGCCGCCGGCAAGGGCATGTCGACCATCCATCGCGTCGTCCGGTCCCTCGGGAAAGGCCTCGAAACGCTTGTCGATCTCGCGACCTACGAGGTCGCGGGCCAAATCCTCAAACTCGTTATGGGACAAACTCGAGAAATCATAAGCCATGCGCCCAGATTGAGTGCCCATTTGGTGGGCAGACAAGCAACCGGGGGCACAATTGCGTCGTGCCTCTCCATTACCAACAAAAAGATAAACGCGCTTTCCAGGCGATGCGGTCGGATGATCGTTTCGCGCTTGGCAAAAGCGAACGGATTAGTCTATGGCTCTCGGCGGGGGGGCGAGTTATGCGACGGGTGCGAATCCTTCAAGTAGGCGATATTCACTATCCGGATTGGCATCCTTCCTCTAGCAACATCGATGCCAAGGATAGCAAGTTCGCTCCGAAAATAACGCAGAAGCTACGCGCGTCTTCGCTGCGTGCCGTCTTGACGAAGCTTCGGCGGCTGACGACTTCGAAGCCCTTGGATTCGATCGCCTTCATGGGGGATTTCACGAGCCGTGGCGACAAGACTTTCATTGCTTCGGCATTCCAGCATTTCACGTTGCTCTGCCGCGCACAGGGGCGCAGTTCAAAGGCGCTTCCGTTGATATTCGTACCGGGAAATCACGATGTGAACCGTGATGACGCGCGCGAACTTGGACCGACTGAGAAATTCAGCGAAATGGCGAGTTTAGCCGCCCGCTTGGGTTGGCAGACCGTTCCCGTGGACCAACCCGTGCACTTCAGACTTCCGACAGGATCCGCAGGCGCAAACTTCATCCTCGTCAACACAGCGATAGGCAGTTGGGAGCTTCAGAACCTTCCCGCGTTCCTTCGTGATCGTCTCGAGGCACTCGGTCCTTCTACAGAACCTGTAGATCTCGGCTCGCCGGACACCTCGGGACATTCGCCCGCGACACCTCCCAGCGATCCAGACAAGGAGGCGTCCGACGACGAGTATTACGGTCAGATGGACACGCCATACATCTCGCGTGAGATGCTTGCAGGCCTACAGGAATTGCTCCAGCAGCCCGACATGCGTTACGGCATCATGATCGGCCATCACAATCTGCTGCCACAAAAGACTCCGCGCATTACGCCATACGCGGAGATGCTCAACAGCGGATTTGTCAGAACTCAGCTGCTGCAGGGCAACAAGCCTATCGTCTACCTGCATGGACACATACATGCCGATCCGGTCGAGATCGTCAACGATCCAAGGTTTCCGGACGGCAAATTGATCTGCATCTCAGCACCAGAGATACAGTCAGGTTTCAATGAGCTCGTCTTCTTCACGACCGATCAGGGAGAGCTCGTCGGCATCCGACTTATACCCTACCGCACCAATGTCGCCGACGGGACGGTCATGGAAGGCGAACATTGCTTCATCTCGACTATGTCCAACGGCAAGGCCTTTCTGAACAACGACACGTTTGACCTGATGCGCCGACTGCGCGACCATGCCACCAGGCGCGGGAATGGGTTACTCTTCTGGGACGAGATCACTGAGATTGCCGCCTCCGCCGAGCTCGGGCTAGATTTGGAAGACTCTCTTCTGATGCTCCAAGCGGCGCGCTTCGTCGAGATAGACGGCCTCACGAAGGCAAACTCGGCTTGGCGCATTAAGGTAAGGGACGAATAGAGATGGAGAATCCGTTCGGCCCCAACAGGATCGAGTACGAAAGTCGCCCGATACTGTGGTTCAGTCAGAAGTCGGCCTTGATTTCTGCCGCCGCCAAGCCGGTCTTCGTCGCAGGGACGAGAGGCAGCGGCAAGACCAGTATTCTTCGCTCGCTTTCCACAGTTCATATCCTCGAAGACAAAAGTCTCGCGGACCAAGTCGGCAAGCTCGGCTGGTATGGCGTCTTCTTCCAGCTCAATGAGACATTTTCGCCCCTAATCGACAACGCGGTTCTGAACCTCATTCCGGAGCGGATACGCTTCGACACGGCCGCCGTGATCCCGCGGCAATTCGTAATCTTCTCTCACTATCTGGAGCTGAAGATAGTCGAACGCCTGCTCGAGAGCATCAGCCAGCTCAGACGCGACAGCCACTTGAAATACCGGGCCTCTGAAGATAGGGACGTCGCCTTGGCACTGCATCGCGAAGTGCTGCACTTCATACCCCAACCTGCCCGTCTCGACTTCTTCAGCATAGATGAGCTGCGGGGTGGGATAACCCGGTACGTCGACGAATGCTTCAACGCGTTCTTCTTTGCCGCCGATGAGGGAGCGACCGGCTTCAGAGCGACAGACCCTGGCGCGATCATTAACAAGGTCGCGACCGCGATCACCCCACTTTTAAATGGCCCATCTTTCGCCGGTGACAGGGCGCCCTTCTTCAAGATCCTGATTGACGACTGTGAGGCACTGACACCGCTCCAACAGCAGTTCCTGAACACCTTGGTGAGGAAGACGCGCGGCAATGTGAAATGGGTCCTCGCCTACATCGGCGGCCTTTACGACACGATCCGGACGATCATACCCGGCCAGTCGCTCTCGAATGCTGACCGGGACGTCGAGAATCTTGATTCAGTCGATCCGAGGGAGTTCGCCACGCTGTGCGAGAACGTGTCGTCGCTTCGGCTCTACTATGCGCTTCCTGACCATCTGCGGAGTGATCTCAAGCGCAACGATGCGCTCAGCGCGTTTTCGCTCAAAAACCGGCTGGGGCGGCTTTCCGTCAATGACATCATCGAGCGGGTTATCATATCGGGTCATTCCGAGGGCAGAGAAGAGCTTGTGGCACTCGCTGATGCAGCACGTGAATTCCTCTCCGTGAATTTGAGGACGGCGGATCAGCAGCAATTCCTTCTTGATCGAAAAGCGCGCCCTTATGCCGAAGGGCTGGCGCTCGCGCTCATGAACCCGGAAATCAAGCGCCGGCCCATGAGCAAGGCGGATGCTTCAAATCTGAAGAGGTCGATCGCCCGGAAACAGGGATGGGCTTTTCTGAAAGCGTGCCAGATGCTGCGTCTGCATGACTACCCGTACGTAGGGCACCAGATCATCACATCATTGAGCGACGTCTGTATACGCGATTTCCTTGATATAATGGGAGAGATCTTCCGCCGCAGTGTTCCGAGTTCCAGTGATCCACGAAAACTGGTGGAATTCATCAACTCGGATTTACAGATTCATCTCGAACAGCAGAGACAGGCTGTGAACGCCGCCTCTCAACGGAAGCTTGATGGACTTCAGGCGCTTTCACATCCGTACGAAGAAGAGAGCGTGCGCATGGTGCGGGCGTTGGGTTACCTGACCGCTCGCCTCCAGACAGAGTTTGCCGAAGAAAATGCTCTAGGAACGACAGAGAGAGGCATTTTCAGGGTTGATCTAAAGGAAATGCGCTCGCTGGTGAACCGACTGGAGCAACCCAGCGGAAAACTGGACGAGGTCCTGCGTCGGGCGGAAAGGGATGGGTTTATCCGGGAGGTCTCCGCCGCCGGCAACTTTGAGGTGGACCGCGCCGACCCCGCATCGAAGGAGATGCTGATCAGATTGCATCGGCGATTTGCACCTTACTTCGGGTTCTCCTATCGCGGCCCGTACGAAATCAACACAATCCCTGCGGCGCAGATGGTCGACCTGCTTTTTACCAGGCATCGGCTCCCAGAAGACTGGGCCGACTCGGTGTTTAAGGAGCTCGTCGCGCGGCCCGCACTCAAGACCGAATTCCAGCACTCGCTTTTCGAGAGCGATCTCGAATGACCGCTTCAACTGTCGAGTATCGAGTCTTCGGCCATCTGGCCGTCACTGAGAAGGCGAGAGATGCAGGTACCTGCGAAACGATGGAGGCAGATATCGCGATCGTCGCGCTTGGATGGGAAACGCGTTTCGCCGCGTTCGAAAACCATCTTGACCTGAAGGTCGGCAAAATCGTGGTTCTGGACTTTGCTCTGAAGGAAGCGAACGTCCCAGCCGTCGAAGAAAACCGGCGAAAGCTCATCGCTATGGGTACCCGATGGGGCGTCGAAGTGACTGCGATCACCCTCGAGCCTTCCATCGAGTATCAGAAGAACATCAATCTCCTCGATCACCTGCTCACTCAGATGGCCGCTTCATGTGGCTCATACGAAGGAAGCCTGCGGAAGGTTTTCGTCGAGTGCTCGACGATGCCGCGAATCTACATCCAATGGCTGATTGCGGTGGCATTCAAGAAAATGTCGATTCAGTCTCTCGAATTCGGGTACGCCGAAGGTATCTACGGGAACGCGATCGGCAAAGAGGATTTTTCCAGCGGCTTGGACCGATACGTCACCGTCCCTCATCTTCAAGGCAGCGGAGGAATGGGCGAAGAGAAAGTCCTGCTCGTGGGGATCGGAGGAGATGCCGACGTATTCTACGGATTGATCGATATCGTCAGTCCGGAACGGATCTCGCTCCTCGTCCCAAGAAGCGAGAAGAATGCGCATATCGATGCTTTGCTCGATCAACAGGTGGCCAAGGTACGTGAAACCCACCGGCTCGAAGATGGCGAAGTTCGCGACATCCAGGCTTTCGGGCTGATGGCCCACCTCGATGCTTTCGAGACGTATCTCGACGGGTTCGGCTCGCGTGCGGTGGTGAACGTTTTTGTCAGCGGCCCGAAGGTTCAGGCCATCGCTGCTGCCGTGCTCGCCTGCTCCGACAGCCGCGTCCATCTCAAGGCACGAATTCCCACCTCCTATGCCCATCGTGAAGTCTCAGCGAATGGGCGGTATCATATCTATAGGCTGATTGACCTGACATCCCCTGCCTGCAGCCTTCCCGGGACGTTCTGACACGATCTTGCATTCGAGTAGCATCATGGTCCCAGTAGCCGTTCCGCCAAGCCTTCAGCGCATGTTCGTGTCGCCCGATCCGGTCGATGGGGGACTAATTCCCACTTAGAAGCTGCTCTACATCAGATCAGGGGAAATGCAGACTGGCAGAATTCCATAATTAGCGACTCAAAACATATACTCAGGCGAGACTGTTTAGCATAGAAATAGTGAGCGCTCTCCAATATGTTAGGCTCTGTCGCAGTAGCGCAACAAGCTCAGTCTTTGGATGGGTGGTATGAGGATGAGACGACTGAATGTGTACAGGCTCAGTCATTTTATCGAGGCTCTCGTTTTTGTCGTAAGCGCGTTCGGTGCGACGTGGCTTACCAGCTTTGTGAACGCGCCATGGTGGGCATATGTGATTATAGCGGCCATCACTATGGGCATGTTCGTAGCCGTGCGTCGGGTCCTTTCTGAGCCGCAACGTATGGGACTCTTGGCACACAACTCGGCAGCGACCTCTGCGTGAACCCAGGCGCCTTGAAAATGTCCCCGATGCGTCCGGATTTTTGGCGGTGATCTTCAATCAAATGCGATGAGCTGCAATTTCTGGCGACGGCCACGCTAAGGGCGGGCCTCCAGCACCATGTTGAACGGTGTCTCCGCGGCGCGACGCAATCGCTTGAAGCCGCCGCCGGTCACAACCTTGCGCAGCCTCGCCTCACCGGCCTGGGCTCCAAGCGCGAGCCCGACTTCCTGCGACACGGATGCGGGCGTGCACACGAAAGTGGAAGCGGCATAGTAAACGCGGCCGACGGGATTGAGGTTCGCCGCCAGATGATCATGCGCGAACGGCTCGACGATCATCCACGTGCCGTCCGGCTTGAGCGATCCGTGGACATGGGTGGCGGCGCCCGTCGGGTCGCCCATGTCGTGAAGGCAATCGAAGAATGTGACGAGGTCATACGTTCCGGGATAGCTCTTGGCGGCCGCCACGTCGAACCGCGTGTTAACGCCGACGCCGGCTACCTCGGCCGCCTTGCGGGCGCGCTCAATCGAGGGGGCATGATAGTCGAAGCCGACGAAGCGCGAATTGGGGAAGGCCTGTGCCATGAGCACGGTCGATGCACCATGACCGCATCCAACATCCGCGACGTCCACGCCGCGTTCGAGCTTCTCGACGACGCCCTCCAAGGCCGGCAGCCAGGAGTCGATCAGATTGGCATTGTAGCCTGGACGGAAGAACCGTTCCGTACCGCGAAACAGACACGCGCTATGATCGTGCCACCCGACGCCCTTGCCGGACTGGAATGCCTGCCTCACCTTTTCTTCATCGAGCCACAGCGCGGACAGGAACTCGAATGCGCCTGCCATGAAGGCCGGGCTGTCTTCATCAGCGAACACCAGCTCTTGCTCGGCGTTGAGATAGAATTTGTCGCTCGCTTCATCGTAGTCGACGTAACCCGCCGCCGCCTGCCCGGAAAGCCATTCCCTTACGAGGCGTTCCTGGGTGCCGGTGCGTGTCGAAAGTTCGGCGGCCGTCATCTTGCCGCCTTCGCGCAATGCCTTAAACAGGCCGAGTCTGTCCCCCAGCAGGACTCCCGCGCCCGTTGCGATCGCACCGAGATCGCCGACCATTTTCCCCAAGAATGCGTCCAACTTTTCCTGATTCGCTTCAGACATCTGAATCTCCCTTTGGGTTCAATCTCTCCAGGCGACGGAGCCGTGCTCGTCATGAGGCGCCTTGAGCATCAGATGCTCGAAGACATGCAGATATCCCCGGCGGCTCATCCGCGCTGCCGATCCTGCACCAGACCATATCGGTGACGAGCGGCGCGGTGGTCGGGAATGACAGCCACCTCCATGCCGTTGAAAAGCAGGAAATCCGTCACTTTGCCCTCGTCGGTAACCGGCGGAGCCGGAGTGGTCGTCACCAGGGCAAGCCCTGTTGCAGCAGGTATCCTTGGGCAGCCTGTCAGAACATCGATGACTCCGGTTGTGGTGCCGGGGCGGGCGATCAGGGGCCAAGTGATTGTTCCGCGGCGGCTGTATGTTGTGGTAAGGTGATCATGCGAACTCTTGTTGGTCGGTCACGTGTTTTGCGGATGACCCGCATGTACTGTGCCAAATGAGAAAACCATTCAAACGCAATCCAGTAGATCTGACTGTATCCGACATTGTCGGAATTTGGACATCGCCGAACGCGAAGCGCTCGGGGCTTGTGACGATACTTGAGCGTGCTGCTTCGGAGGAGGGATGCGCCTCGAACCGGCCGCGAGGCCTTTTTCTGGCAACGGATATTCCGGCCGGGTTAGGCCGCGAGGAAAGCGACGGTGAATAAGAGGTAGAGGACCAACCGTTTTGAGCGGGTAGTTGCCGTGTTGCGCCCCCAGGCAAAGGCCAGCACCACGGAGCAGTATTTCTGGTGGCGATACTACATCGCCTTTAAGTGCCGGTTACCCGTTTTTACCCAGTTGGCCTGGTGCATTCAGAGCGAGGTCGTTGGAAACCGCTTATTGTGGCTATGAGCAAACTCGGGATGGAGGAGTGGACCCAAAAATTGGCAAAATGCCCCAGGGAGGATTACATGGGTCGCTCATTCCCCGTACTCGTTACAGGTGCGCGTCGCTACGCAAACAGCTTGCTTTTGACTTGGCGTTTCTTGCCGTTTCGGCATCGCTCACTAATTCGGCCGCTGCCGACACCGTGAACTGGCGTCAATTCGAAGGGACCAGCATAACTTGGGCCTACGACATCCACCCCTATGCGGATGCTCTCGCTGCGCAACTTTCCGGAGTTCGAGAAGCTGACCCGGCATCAAGGTCACGCCGGAACTCTACCCAGACGATTCTTACTGGAACAAGATGACGATCCAACTGACGACGAAGTCGCCAGCATGGGATGTGTTCGGCACTGGCATTCAGCCCGCGTAGGACCTCGCTCCGAGTGGCGCCTGCTGGACAAATACCTGAGTGATCCGAAGCTTACCGATGCTGGATACGACTACATTCGGACATGATCAAGAAGTGCGCGGCTCCTTCCTTCGCCAATGATAACTGGAACCAGGTCGTGGACGGCATCTCGTCCGGCCGCACCGCGATGACGATCGACTCAAAAATGTTCGGCTTCTGGAACGATGTTGCGGGGAAGCCGGCATCCGGCAAGATCGCCTTCGCTCCGCCGCTGCACGCACCGAGCGCCACGAGCTTGGATTCTGACATCTGGATCTGGGCTCTCGCCATGAACGCGGCTTCCGAAAAGAAGGGCACGGCCTGGCTGTTCATCCCGTGGGCCACCTCCAAGCAGGTGGCGCTCAAGGGTGCCCTTGCTGGCCAGCTCGTCAATCCGCCGCGCACGTCGACCTGGCAGGACGATACCTAGACTAAGTACGCTTCGCAGCCCGAGTTCAACAACTTCGTTGACAGCTTCAAAAAGATACAGGATCAAGCCGCGCTGGCTTTCACACCGCGTGTCGGCTTCGGCGAAGCCATGAACGCATGGGCCGTGGCGATGCAGAAGATGGCAAACGGCGATGACGTCGAGACGACGTTGAGGGCGCTTGCCGAAGAAATCCGCACTGGCCTCTGATCAAAAGGAACAGGGCAGTACTATTGCACTGCCCTGTTCCCGCCAACGGCGGAGATCACGCCGTGTCACCCCAAGCACTTAAACCCAGCGCTGCTTCGCCCGGCCGCGCCGACGATTTTTCTTGGCCGCCAAGGCGGCAGCCTGCGGCCGGGGCCACAACCGAAACGACCACGGCGATCAGTCCGTAAGCTGCCCGGGGCAGCGGAAGGGCGGAAAGCGCCTTCAGGTGGCCGCACAAGTAGGGTCTCGAGACGGACTCAGCGCGGCAGCACGCTCGATCCCATCAGCGCCTCATCGATGGCGCGCGCCGCCTGGCGGCCCTCGCGGATCGCCCAGACGACCAGCGACTGGCCGCGCCGCACGTCGCCCGCCGCATAGAGCTTTTCGACGCTGGTCCTGTAGTCCCGGTCATTGGCCTCGACATTCTTCGAGCGGCGGCTGTCAATGGCGATCTTCATCTGGCCGGCCAGTTCCGACACCGGCCCGCGAGCGGCTGGCCCGGCAAAGCCGATGGCGATGAACGCGAGATCGGCACGAATGACGAATTCGCTGCCGGCGATCGGCTTGCGCTTTTCGTCGACCTCGCAGCATTTGACCCCGGTCAGCTGGCCGTCTTCGCCGATGAACTCGAGCGTCGCCACCTGAAACTCGCGCTCGGCGCCTTCGGCCTGCGAGGACGAGGTGCGCATCTTGGTCGCCCAGTAGGGCCAGACCGAAAGCTTGTCTTCCTTTTCCGGCGGCTGCGGACGGATGTCGAGCTGGGTGACGCGGACCGCGCCCTGGCGGAAGGCGGTGCCGACGCAGTCGGACGCGGTATCGCCGCCGCCGACGACGACCACATGCTGGCCGCCGGCGAGGATCGGATGCGACGGCCACGCCACCGACTGGATCGGTTCGCCGCCGACACGCCTGTTCTGCTGCACCAGATAGGGC
>NZ_RZSC01000319.1:0-6522 GCF_003998155.1 Mesorhizobium sp. M1E.F.Ca.ET.063.01.1.1 | reverse complement strand
CCTCTCCACCGTGCGCTGGCTCGCCTCGCGCAATCCGGACAAGTATTTCGATGCCGGCAAGAGCTGGTACTCGATGCTTTACGGCGCGGCGCTGAGACAGGGCGATCTCGACTGGCTGACCTTCGTCGACCAGACCTTCACCATCGCCATGTTCGGCCATGAGACGGCGCTCTACGATGCCGCCTTCAAGGAATATTTTGGCCAGGAGCCGCCGCCGCGCCACCCTGGCTTCCCGGTCATCTGAAAAGGCCCATTTCACAAGCCGGCGGAAGGCGATGTCCTTCCGCCTGTTTCTCCTCGACACGGGCCGTGCGACAATGAATCCTAGGTTCGTCATCGCAGGCCATTGAGACGGACGCATGGGCTATACGCTCAATTTCAATCTGATCTGGCGGCATTTCGACAAGCTCTCGGGCGGCCTACTGCTCAGCCTCGAGCTTGCCGTGATCTCGATCGCCATCGGCATCGTCATCGGGCTGGTGCTGGCGGTCTGGTATGTCTCGGCCGGACGCATCGTGCGCGGCATCATTGCGGCTTACGTGGAATTCATCCGCAACGTGCCGCTGATCCTCTTGGTCTATCTGGTCTTCTATGGTCTGCCGACCGTCATCGACATCGCCTACAGCGCGCAGACCTCCTTCGTGGCGACCCTGGCCCTCTATAGCGGCGCCTATCTGGTCGAGGTGTTCCGCTCCGGCCTGGAGGCCGTGCCGCGCGGCCAGATCGACGCCGGCAAGGCGATCGGCCTGACGCCCTGGCAGCGGCTGCTGCATGTGCGCCTGCCGACGATGATGCGCATCACGCTGCCGGCGCTGTCCAACACCTTCATCTCGCTGTTCAAGGACACGTCCGTCGCATCCGTCATCTCGGTGCCGGAGCTGACCTACGGAGCGCAGTGGATCAACTTCAACACCTTCCGCATCGTCGAGGTCTATCTCGTGGTCACGGCGATGTATCTGGTGACGGGCTACGCCCTGCTCTTCGCCCTGCGGCTGGTCGAGCGCTGGTACAGGACGGCGCGCTGATGTTGAGCCAGATCGCCTATGCCCTGCCGTTCCTCGCCGAAGGCTTCGCGCTGACGCTCTGGGTGTCCTTGCTCGTTGTGGTGCTGTCGCTGATTGCCGGCGTCATTCTCGGCGTCGGCCTCGTTTACGGGCCGGCGCCGCTGCGCTGGGCGGTGCGCATCTTCAGCGACACCATTCGCGGCATTCCGATCCTGGTGCTGATCTTCTTCGTCTATTACGGCCTGCCGGCCGTCGGCGTGCATCTCCAGTCCTTCTGGGCGGCGGTGCTGGCGCTGACCCTGTTCAAGACCGCCCAGGTCGTCGAATATCTGCGCGGCGCGGTCGCCTCGATCCCGAAGGGCCAATCGGAAGCGGCGATGGCGATCGGCCTGACCTTCCGCCAGCGGCTTGCCTACGTCATCTTCCCGCAGGCTTTCCGCCGCTTCCTGCCACCCTGGATCAATGGCGTCACCGACGCGGTGAAGGGCAGCGCGCTGGTCTCGCTGCTCGGCATCACCGATCTGATGCAGGCCATCAACCAGGTCATCGGCCGCACCTATGAGGCGATGCCGCTCTATATCCTCGGCGCCCTGCTCTATTTCGCCGTCAACTACGCGCTTTCATACGCCAGCCGGCGGCTGGAGCAGCGCTTCGCCTTCATCCGGGAATAGCACGATGGCCACCAGTTCCAACGACAGCGCAGCGCTTCTCGACATTGCCGAGGTCTCGAAATCCTTCGGCTCGGTCGAGGTGCTGCGCTCGGTCAGCCTCAAGGTGGCGAAGGGCGAGGTGGTCACCGTCATCGGCCCGTCCGGCAGTGGCAAGACCACGCTGCTGCGCTGCGTCAACTTCCTCGAAAGCTACGACAGCGGCTCGATCCGCATCGACGGCAAGGAGGTCGGTTTCCGCGACGGCGGCGCGCGCCAGCGGCGCAGCGAGCGCGACTTGGCCGCCATGCGCGCCGAGACCGGCATGGTGTTCCAGGGCTTCAACCTGTTCCCGCATCTGACGGCGGCCGGCAACATCATGCTCGGCCTCACCAAGGTGCGCGGCAAGAGCAAGGTCGAGGCGCGCTCGATCGCCGAGCATTGGCTGGGCCGCGTCGGCCTCGCCCACAAGGCCGACAGCCTGCCGGCGGAGCTTTCCGGCGGCCAACAGCAGCGCGTCGGCATCGCCCGCGCGGTCGCCATGGAACCAAAGATCCTCCTGCTCGACGAGATCACCTCGGCGCTCGATCCGGAACTCGTCGGCGAGGTGCTGGCCGTGGTGAAGAGCCTCGCCGAGGACGGCATGACCATGGTGATGGTGACGCACGAAATGGCCTTCGCCCGCGATGCCTCCAGCCGCATCGTCTTCATGGCCGATGGCGGCGTCAGCGCCGTCGGGCCGCCGAAAGAGGTTCTCGCCGCGGAGACGACTAATGAGCGTCTTCGCACGTTTCTGGCGCGCTTTCGCGCCTCGCAATTCTGAAATCGGACGGCCTTCGCCGTCCAAGGAGCATTCTTCCATGACGCCTTACACCCGGCTCGCCGAACTCGGCCTGACGCTGCCCGAGCCGCCGACGCCCATCGCCAACTTCGTCACCCATGCCGAAAGCGGCCGGCTGATCTTCCTGTCCGGCCAGGGGCCGCTGCGCGCCGACGGCACGCTCTGCACCGGCAAGGTCGGCGAGGACGTGACCGTCGAAGAAGCCTATGAGCATGCCCGCCTCACCGGCCTCAACCTGCTTGCCGTCATGCATGCGGCGGCGGGCGATCTCGGCCGCATCGTGCGCGTGGTGAAACTGCTCGGCTTCGTCAACGCGACACCGACCTTCAGCGACCACCCAAAAGTCGTCAATGGCTGCTCCGACCTCTTCGCCGAAGTCTTCGACAGGATCGGCGGCCATGCGCGCTCGGCGATCGGCGTCGGCTCGCTGCCTGGTAACATCACCGTCGAAATCGAAGCGGTCGTCGAGATCGCGGCCTGACCTTCATGGAGTCCACTGCAATGAAAACCTATTCCGACACCGGCTCCAACACCACGATCCGCGAGCGGCTGGGGCTGCGTCCGATCATCAACGTCTCCGGCACGATGACGACGCTCGGCGCCTCGATCATCGTTCCCGAGGCGATATCCGCCATGGCCGAGATCGCCTCGCAATGGGTGGAGATGGACGATCTGCAGCGCGCCGCGAGCACCGTCGTCGCGCGCCTTACCGGCGGCGAGACCGGCTTTATCACCGCCTGCTGCGCCAGCGGAATCACCATGGCGATCGCCGGCGCGATGACCGGCACCAATCTGCTCGCCATCGAACGGCTGCCGGACGACAACGAAGGGCTGAAGTCGGAGGTCGTCATCCAGCGCGGCCATATCGTCAATTACGGCGCGCCGATCGACCAGTCGATCCGTGTCGCCGGCGCCAAGGTCGTGCCGGCGGGCACCGTCAGCGTCACCCAGGACTATCACGTGCGCGAGGCAATCAACGAGCGCACGGCGGCCGCACTCTACGTCGTCGCGCACCACACCGTGCAATACGGCATGCTTTCGCTGGAGGAGTTCTGCGAGATTTGTCATGCCAAGAATATTCCGGTGATCGTCGACGCGGCCTCGGAATACGATTTGCGGAGCTTCCTCGCGCGCGGCGCCGATATCGTCGTCTACAGCGGCCACAAATTCCTGAGCGGCCCGACCAGCGGCATCGTCACCGGCCGCAAGGACCTGGTGCGCGCCGCCTATCTGCAGAATCGCGGCGTCGCGCGGGCCATGAAGGTCGGCAAGGAAAGCATCGCCGGCACCATGGCCGCGCTCGAGGCCTGGGAGAAGCGCGACCATGCCGGGATCCGTCGCCGCGAGGAGGCGGCGCTCAATCTGTGGAAGGACGCACTCCAGGGCATTCCCGGCATCGGCGCTGAGATCATTCCGGATCCGACGGCCAATCCACTCGACCGCCTGCAGGTCTTCGTGCGCCCGGAAAGCCGCTTCACCGCCGCCGGCCTCGCCTCGGCTTTAGCCGCCGGTTCGCCGCCGGTCATCGTGCGCAACCACGAGGTCGAGCGCGGTCACTTTTTTCTCGACCCCTGCAACCTTCACTCCGGCGAGGCGGAGATCGTCGCCGAGCGCCTGCGCGCCGTGCTGACGGCGAAGGAGCGTCCTGCGGATGCGATGAAAGCGGCGCGCAAGGATCCGGCCAGCGCGCTGCGCTGGCCGGACTAGCACCGGCCTGCAACTACCTTGACAGGGCGGCCATCCGGCCTGCGAGGAAATCAACGAACAGGCGGGCCCGGACCGGCAGCTGCCGCCCGAACGCGTGCACGATATGGACCGGCATGGTAGGCATCGCCACCCCGGGCAGGATGCGAACCAGGCGACCAGCATCGAGATCGTTCTGCACCGCAAACTGCATCAGATGAGCGATACCGGCTCCAGCAAGCGCCGCCTGCCGGATGGCGCCCCCGTCGTCGGTGTCGAGGCGCCCGTTCGGCACGATCTGTGTGCCGTTCGCAAAAGTGACGGGATAGGGCCGCCCTGCCATCTGGTGGCGGATGAAGTCGTGGTCCTGCAGCGCGTCTATCGAGGCCGGGTGGCCCCGCCGCTCGATATAGACGGGCGCGGCGACCAGCACGATCGGAAGATTGCCGATCTTGCGGGCGACGAGACCGGTGTCGGACAGGTCGCCTAGGCGCACTGCCATGTCGTAGCCCTCACGAATCAGGTCGGCATGGCGGTCGGTGACGCTGAGCTCCAGTTTCAGTTCGCCATGTTGCGAAAGGAAGAGCTCCGCCCACGAGGCGATCAGGCCGCGCCCGAGCTCGATGGGTGCGGTGACTCGCAACAGGCCCCGCGCCGTATCGGCCATCTGGACGATATCTTCAGCGTCGTCGAGCGCCCTCAGCAGCGGCGCGACCCGCTCGTAATAGGCGATGCCTTCGCTGGTCAGGCCGAGGTGGCGCGTCGAACGTTGGATCAATCGCACGCCCAGCCGCCGTTCCAGCCGCGCCACGCTTTTCGATACCGCCGACGGGCTGGAGCCGAGCAGACGGCTGGCTGCGTGAAACGAACCGGCATCGACGGTGCGAACGAAGGCGACAAGACCGGCGGTCTTTTCGAGGATTGTCGTCATTCCAGAATTCCAGGCACCAAAGAAATGATCAGGCTGATCCTAATACGCCTTCCGATCATCACCAGATACGGCTCATCATCAACACAAGGAGAGATTTGATGAGCAGACTGGCCGAAAAGGTCGCTATCGTCACCGGCGCTTCGAAAGGCATCGGCGCCGCCATCGCCAGAGGATTGGCGGCAGCCGGCGCTGCCGTGGTCGTCAACTACGCCACTTCCAAGGAAGGTGCTGACCGCATCGTTGCGGAGATCAAGGAAGGTGGCGGCCGGGCGATAGCCATCCAGGGCGACGTCTCGCTGGGCGACGACGTGCGCCGTCTGTTTGAGGCGGCGAAGTCGTCCTTCGGCACCATCGACATTCTGGTCAACAATGCAGGCGTGTTCGAATTCGAGCCGCTGGAAGCCGTAACCGAGGCCGAGTTCCATCGCCAGTTTGACACCAACGTGCTGGGCACGATCCTGACCATCCAGGAAGCGGCGAAACATTTCGGCCCAGCGGGCGGCAGTGTCATCAACATCAGCTCGATAGCCAGCCTGAACCCGCAACCCAATTCGCTCATCTATGCCGCAACCAAGAGCGCGGTGGATTCGATCACGCTGTCAATGTCCCGGGAACTCGGGGCTCGCAACATCCGCGTCAACGCAATAGCTCCGGGCGGCGTCGACACCGAGGGGCTGAAACGGGTAGGCGTCGTAGGCAGCGAGTTCGAAAAGGAAATCATTGCGAAGACCCCGCTCGGCCGTTTCGGCCAGCCCGAGGACGTCGCCCGAGTTGCGGTCTTTCTCGCTTCCGATGAGGCGTCTTGGCTAACCGGTGAGCGCATTGCCGCCTCTGGTGGCTGGCGATAGGCGTCGGCCGGAGCATCGATCGTGCGCAAACGCGTCCGAATCCTTGCGGCTCGTAGCGAATTCCGCTAAGGCGCGCCTTTGCCGCCGGGAGCGATACCCTTGACCGATCAGCGTGCCGACGTCGCCATCATCATGGGCAGCCAGTCCGACTGGGCGACGATGCGCCAGGCGGCGGAAACGCTGGATGCGCTGGGCATTCCGCACAAAAGGCTGATCGTCTCGGCGCACCGCACGCCCGACCGCCTCTATGAATTCGCCAAGGGCGCCAAGGCGGCCGGCTACAAGGTGATCATCGCCGGCGCCGGGGGCGCGGCGCATCTGCCCGGCATGACGGCGGCTATGACGCCGCTGCCGGTCTTCGGCGTTCCTGTCGAATCCAAGGCGCTGTCGGGCCAGGATTCGCTGCTCTCCATCGTGCAGATGCCGGCCGGCATTCCGGTCGGCACTTTAGCCATCGGCAAGGCGGGCGCGGCCAATGCGGCGCTTCTCGCCGCAGCCGTGCTTGCGCTGAACGACGAAAAACTCGCCGCCCGACTCGACGCCTGGCGCGCGGCCCAAACTGCCAAGG
>NZ_RZSC01000318.1:0-6534 GCF_003998155.1 Mesorhizobium sp. M1E.F.Ca.ET.063.01.1.1 | reverse complement strand
CGTCGAGCTCGACTTTCTCGACGCCGAGCTCCTCGGCGCGGCTGTCCGACAGGAACGGATCGAAAGCCACGACATGCATCTTCAGGCCGACGCCGCGGGTGGCGACGATCGAGCCGATATTGCCGCAGCCGATCACGCCCAGCGTCTTGCTGGTGATCTCGATGCCCATGAAGCGGTTCTTTTCCCACCTGCCGGCATGCGTCGAGGCGTTGGCCTCCGGGATCTGGCGCGCCAGCGCGAAGATCATCGCAACGGCGTGTTCCGCCGTGGTGATCGAATTGCCGAAGGGCGTGTTCATCACGATGATGCCCCTGCGGCTTGCCGCCGGGATGTCGACATTGTCGACGCCGATGCCGGCGCGGCCGACGACCTTGAGCCTGGTTGCGGCATTGATCAGCTTCTCGGTGACCTTGGTTGCCGAGCGGATGGCCAAGCCATCATATTGGCCGATCACTTCGAGCAGTTTTTCCTTGTCCTTGCCGAGATCGGGCAGGTAGTCGACCTCGATGCCGCGATCCTTGAAGATCTGCACGGCGGTGGTTGAAAGCTTATCCGATACGAGAACGCGGGGCGCCATGGCGGCCTCCTTCAAAATGGGATTGATCCGTGTGGGGATCGGCGGCCCGAAGGCCGCCGTGCAATGATCTCAGGCCGCCGCCTTGAGCGACGCCTTCTGCGTGGCGAAGGCCCAGTCGAGCCATGGCAGCAGCGCCTCGAGGTCGGACGTCTCGACGGTCGCGCCACACCAGATGCGCAGGCCGGGCGGCGCGTCGCGATAGGAGCCGATGTCGTAGGCGACGCCTTCCGTGTCGAGCGCCGAGACGATGCCCTTGGCGAACGCCGCCTGACCGTCGGCATCGAGCGCCGCCACTTGCACGTCGGTAAAGGAGAGGCAGACCGAGGTATTCGAGCGTGTCGCCGGATCGGAGGCCAGGTGGCCGAGCCATGGCGACTTGTCGACGAACCGATCGAGCACCGCGGCATTGGCGTCGGCGCGGGCAATCAGCGCGTCCAGGCCGCCGATCGACCTCGCCCATTGAAGCGCATCCAGATAGTCCTCGACGCACAGCATCGATGGCGTGTTGATGGTTTCGCCCTTGAAGATGCCTTCGATCAGCTTGCCGCCCGAGGTCAGGCGGAAGATCTTCGGCAGCGGCCAGGCCGGCTTGTAGGTTTCCAGCCGTTCGACGGCGCGGGGCGACAGGATCAGCATGCCGTGCGCGCCCTCGCCTCCCAGCACCTTCTGCCAGGAGAAGGTCACGACATCGAGTTTTTCGAAGTCGAGCCTCTGGGCGAAGGCAGCCGAGGTGGCGTCGCAGATAGTCAGACCCTTGCGATCGGTTGGAATGAAATCGCCGTTCGGCACCCGCACGCCCGAGGTCGTTCCGTTCCAAGTGAAGACCACGTCGCGGTCGAAATCGATCTTGGTGAGGTCCGGTAGTTCGCCATAGCCCGCTTCGAAGCGGCGCACGTCGGCGAGCCTGAGCTGCTTGACCACATCGGTCACCCAGCCGGAACCGAAGCTTTCCCAGGCGACCATGTCGACGCCGCGCTCGCCGAGCAGCGACCACAGCGCCATCTCCACCGCGCCGGTGTCGGATGCCGGCACGATGCCGATCCGGTAGCCGGCCGGAACCTTGAGGATTTCGCGCGTCAGCTCGATCGCCTGCTCGAGCTTGCCCTTGCCGATCTTGGCGCGGTGGGAGCGCCCGAGCGCGGCAGCCTTCAGCGCCTCGGCCGACCAGCCGGGACGTTTTGCGCAGGGACCTGAGGAGAAATTGGGATTTGCCGGACGGAATCCGGGCTTGGTAAGCGTCGTCATCGTGAGTCTATCCTTCCAGATAGTGGCCCCTCGTTGGGGAGGGGTGGCCCACGGACGGCGATATGCGTTCAGGCTGTCGGCGTCAAGAGCAAAGTTTTTGTCGCTGGCGGGATACTTGCATAGCCCCGACTACGCGCCCTGAAGCAAAAACGGCGGACCGGTGATCCGCCGTCGGCAATTTTCCAGGCTTTGTCGCTCACCAAAGGTCGTAGCGCAAACCCAGCTTGACCGTCTGATAATCGATGCCCTTGTGAACATTGAAGGCGCCGTTGTCATAGGCGACATATTTGCCGCTTGGGATCGAGAAATACTCGTAACCGAGGTCGACGGAGAGATTTTTGCTGACCTGATAGGACAGACCCGCGCCGATCGAATAGGCCAGGTTGAACTTCGCCTCTGAGTCCTCGGAGCCACCATAGCCCGCGGGATCGTCACAGGTGAATCCGCCAGCACCGCTCGAATCCGGATCAACTTCCACGCATTTCCGTTCGCCCTGGGTCTTGAAATACTTGTTGTAGGCGATGCCGACGCCGCCACCGATATAGGGCGTGAGCCCGACATAGGTGCCCAGGTCCACATAGCCATTGGCCATCACGCTGTAGCCCTTGTTGGTGGCCCGGTTGGTGGCTTCGCAGTCTTCCGTGGCGGCAACTGACTGGATGATCGCTGTGCCGCCGACGATAACCAGGTTGTTCGTGTGACCGGCGCAGCCATTCGGCACCAGGGCGTGGTCGCCGAACTTATTGGTGGGCAGGATGCCGCCATTGAGCTCGACCCTGAGAAAGTCGTTCAGGTGGTAGCCCATGCCGATGCTGCCCGTGAACAGGCTGCTATCGTTGGTGAAACTCGTAGACCCGCTTGCCGATATCTGATGCTCAAACGGATGGCTGAAGGCGTAGCCGACATCGCCGCGCAGGTACCAGCCCGAGCCGACCTCGACCGGCTGATAATCCGGCGCCTGGTCGACATAGATCGGCGGATCGTAGTCGGCCGACAGCGCCTGTGTCGCCGGCATCAGCACGATTGCGGCGAGCGCCAGTGCGATACGCGATTTTGATGTCATGGTCCCCGGCTCCTGAAGTTGGCGCCAGTCGCGAACGCGAGCACAGCTGCCGTTTCCAGGATGCATTGTTAACCATACTGGTTAAGTGGCGGTTAAGGATAACAGCCGGTTACCGAATTGATTTCGATGACATTTTACCAACCGCGCGCAAACGAAAACCGCCCGGCTGGCGCCGGGCGGTTGGAAAATTTCCGGTCTTCGAAGCGATTACTTGGTGTAGATCGGCTCCGGCTCCGGTACGTAGGGTTCCGGCGGCGGGGCGCAGTCGGACCTGCCGAACTGATAGCGCAGGCCACCGCGAACTTCATGCACGTTGATGCCGCGATCGTAACCCGGGCCGACATTGCTGTCGGAAGCGTATTCGAACATCTTGCCGCCATTGATATGGCTGTAGCGGTAGCCGACGTCGAGCTTGACGCGATCGGTCAGGCAGTAGGAGGCGCCGGCCATGAGCGCGTAGGCAAAGCGCCAGCCCTTGCCGCCGGCATGCTCGAACGAGCCGTCGAGATCTGTGTTGTGCAGCGTGTCCCACTTGACCCAGGCGCCGCCGATGCCGGCGCCGACATAGGGCGTGACACCATGCCAGGTGCCGATGTCGACATAGGCATTGGCCAGAAGCAGCAGCGCCGAATAGGACGAGGTGTCGACGGAGGTACAGGGCACCCCGCCGGCGCAGAAGCCATCGGTCGAACCGCTGAAATTGGACTTGGCCAGCCAGTCGGCGGTGAGGTCGGTGCGGAAATACTGATTGACCTGGTAACCGACGCCGGCGCCGGCGGAGAAGGCGCCTTTCAGCTTGCCGCTGGCGAAGCTGCCCTGGGTCTGGGGCGCCGCGCCGTAGGTGATGTAGTCGCCGCCGCCGAAGCGCGACCAGTGGTAGTCGATATCGCCGCGGATGTACCAGCCGCCGACATCGACCGGCTGGGCCTCGACGACTGGCGGCGGCGCCTCTTCGACCGGAGGCGGTTCCGCGAGGTCGGCGGCAAGCGCCGGCCCGGCCACACCCGCGAACAGCGCGGCAAACAATGCCATTCTTGCTGTATTCAACATGCTGTCACCCCTAAGAAGCCTCGGGACGACATCGCCCGAAGTTGAACCTCGGCGTGGATAATGAAGTGCAAAAGTTAAAAGCCGTTTAACCGTACCGATTAACCACGAATCTATACAATTTTAGAGGGAATGCCGTTGTCCCCGGGCCGCTGCGGGCGCGCACGAAAGCCCGCCGGGCGGCGGGCTTGTGGATGCGGCGGGCTCGGCTGGCGCCGGCTGTCAGGGCAGTTTCAGGAAAACTGCGTAGCGGTGAGGTTCGGCGACTTCGCCGTGGCCTTCCGTCCGGAATTGCGTAAAAGCAAATAGTTAGGCGTCGCTGCGGGTTTCCGAAAGGATGCCGACGATGTCGTTGACGACGGTCTCGACCAGTTGCGGATCGTCGCCTTCGGCCATGACGCGGATGAGCGGCTCGGTGCCGGAAGGCCGGATGACGAGCCGGCCGGCCTTGCCGAGCCGGTTGCGCGCATCCTCGATGGCTGCCTTGACCGGCGCCTCCTCCAGCGGCTTGCCGCCGGAGATGCGGACATTCTTCAGAACCTGCGGAACTGGTTCGAACTTCTTCGACAGCTCGCTGACCGGCCGGTTCTGCCGCTTGATGCAGGCCAGCACCTGCAGCGCCGAGACCAGACCGTCGCCGGTGGTCGAGAAATCGGAGAGCACGATATGGCCGGACTGCTCGCCGCCGACATTGAGGCCGTGCGCGCGCATATGCTCGACCACGTAGCGGTCGCCGACCTTGGTGCGATGCAGTTGCAGCTTCATGTCGCCGAGGAAGCGCTCGAGACCGAGATTGGACATCACGGTTGAGACCACGCCGCCGCCGGCCAGCCGCCCGCTCTGGTGCCAGGATTCGGCGATCAGCGCCATGATCTGGTCGCCATCGACGATCGCGCCGTTCTCGTCGACGATGACCACGCGGTCGGCGTCGCCGTCAAGCGCGATACCAATATCGGCGCGCACCTCATGCACCTTCTTCTGCAGGCCGGCCGGATGGGTCGAGCCGCACTCCTTGTTGATGTTGAAGCCGTTGGGTTCGACATTGATGGCCACCACCTCGGCGCCGAGTTCCCACAGCGCCTCGGGCGCCACCTTGTAGGCGGCGCCGTTTGCGCAGTCGACGACGATCCGAAGGCCGGAAAGCGACATCGAGCGCGGCAGCGTGCGCTTGGCGAATTCGATATAGCGGTCGTGGACGCCGTCGACACGCTTGGCGCGGCCCAGCCCATCGGAATCGGCAAGCGCAAGCTCGATATCCTTGTCGAGCATGCCTTCGATGCGCTCCTCGATCTCGTCGGAGAGCTTGTAGCCGTCGGGGCCGAACAGCTTGATGCCGTTGTCGTAGTAGGGATTGTGCGAAGCCGAGATCATCACGCCGATATCGGCGCGCAGCGAGCGCACCAGCATGGCGACCGCCGGTGTCGGAATGGGTCCGAGCAGGAACACGTCCATGCCGGCGGCGCACAGGCCCGACACCATCGCATTCTCGATCATGTAGCCGGAAAGCCGCGTGTCCTTGCCGAGCACGACGCGGTGCCGGTGATTGCCGCGCTGGAACGAAAGCCCGGCAGCCATGCCGACCCGCATGGCGACCTCGGCCGTCATCGGAAACTTGTTGGCGCGTCCGCGGATGCCGTCGGTGCCGAAATACTGCCCTGCCATGCCTGCCAATGTCCCCGTCGGTTTCAGCCGCCCGTAGTGCCACAATTGGGCCGCATCCGATCATCACATTTCGTGATTATATATTACCATTCCTTAGAAAATCATTGTCGCTGGCGGTTCAAGTGATTCGACAGCCTACCACGACCTCTCACTGTAGCGGCAATATACCAGCCGAGGCGAGCTTTTCTATCCAAAGCCGCCCGGAAGAACCTTGTTTGCGCGACCAACCGCAAGCAATTCATCACCTTGTCGGGAGCAACACACTTTGTGACGGCGTCCACGCTGGAAGCATCTGGCGCAATCCGAAGTTGAGAGCTATTGATTTGGTATAGGGACACCACCTGGCGGCAGCAAGGGAGAAAACGCCATGCTTATTCATAGACTTGCAACATTGACGGGCCTCGCCGTCGCAGCCTTCTTCGTGGCGGCGCCGGCCAACGCCCTGACCATGGCCGAGTGCAGCACCAAGTACAACGCGGCCAAGGACGCCGGAACGCTCGCCGGCCAGACCTGGAACCAGTTCCGCAAGGCCCAGTGCGGCAGCGACGCTTCGGCCGCGACCGACACCAAGGCGGCGACCGACACCAAGGCTGCTGAGACCAAGCCGGCCAAGAAGGCCAAGGAAACCACGGCCGCGACCGCCGACAGTTCGGCAAAGGGCCTGACCGCCAAGGAATGCAGCGCCAAGTACCAGGCCGCGAAAGCCGCCGGCACGCTGAACGGCATGAAGTGGAACGACTTCCGCAAGACCGAATGCGCGGCCGGCGCCGCCGCGGCGGCGACCGACACGAAGCCTGCCAAGGCGACCAAGACCTCGACCGAGGCCGCCGACAGCGGCAAGGGCCTGAGCATGGCCGAATGCAGCACCAAGTATCAGGCTGCCAAGACCGCCAACAAGCTGAACGGCATGAAGTGGAACGACTTCCGCAAGGCCGAGTGC
>NZ_RZSC01000317.1:0-6536 GCF_003998155.1 Mesorhizobium sp. M1E.F.Ca.ET.063.01.1.1 | reverse complement strand
GTTCACCGTTTCACGGAAACGGCGAACCACTCTATCTCTTTGTTTTCACGCAATTCCGGACGGAAAACCGCTTCACACTTTTCCTGGAATTGCTCTAGCTGCCGCTTGACGACGCCTATTCGTGCTGCCACTCCAGCATCCATGGAAACCATCCAGTCGAAAGCGGCCCAGGGCCGCGTCGCTGATGCGCCGAGCGGCCATTGGGTCTACAGGGTGCTGCCGCGCTGGCTGTGGCCCTACGCGCAGCTCGCGCGCTGGGACCGGCCGATCGGCTGGCAATTGCTTTTGTGGCCCTGCTGGTGGTCAGCGGCCCTTGCGGCAAGCGCCTATCCGCGTCCGACCGACCCGCTGCTGACGCTACTGCCGGCGCCCTGGTACCTGTTGCTGTTCTTCGTCGGCGCCGTCGCCATGCGCGGCGCCGGCTGCACCTACAACGACCTCGCCGACGAGGACATCGACAACCAGGTCGAGCGCACCCGCTCGCGTCCGCTGCCGGCCGGCAAGGTGACACGGCGCCAGGCCTGGGCGTTCCTGGTCATCCAGGCGCTGGTCGGGCTCGCGGTGCTGCTTCAATTCAACAGCTTCGCCATTCCGCTCGGCATCGCCTCTCTTGCGATCGTCGCGGTCTATCCGTTCATGAAGCGCATCACCAACTGGCCGCAATTCGTGCTTGGCCTGGCCTTCTCCTGGGGCGCGCTGATGGGCTGGGCGGCCGAGTTCGGCGATCTCGATGGGCCGGCCATCATGCTCTATATCGGCTCGATCCTATGGGTGATCGGCTACGACACGATCTACGCGCATCAGGACAAGGAAGACGACGCCCTTGTCGGCGTGCGCTCGACGGCGCGGCTTTTCGGCGACAACACCAAGACCTGGCTGGTCGGGCTCTATGGCGGCACGCTCGTCTGCTTCGCCATCGCTTTCGCCTCGGCGCAGGTGCCGATGCCGGCGCTGGCCGGCCTGATTGCGGCCGGCGCGCATATGGCGCGCCAGATCATCCGGCTCGACATCGACAATCCGGATCAGTGCCTGAAGCTGTTCAAGTCGAACAATCAGGTCGGCTGGCTGATCTTTCTGGGGCTGATCGGCGGCGCGCTGTGGGTGGCGTTGAAGCCGCTGGTGTAGTGACGCGTTCCCTTCTCCCCTTGTGGGAGAAGGTGTCGCCGAAGGCGACGGATGAGGGGTGCTCCAGGGAAAGCCAGCGTCTCACTCCGCTGGAACACCCCTCATCCGTCTCGGCGCTGCGCGCCGATCCACCGCCCGGGGGCGAGCCACGGGTCTCGCCCCGTCCTTCGGACCCCACAAGGGGAGAAGGGGGAGCGAAACCATGACCGCCATCATCGCCACCTCCGCTCTCGCCCGGACGCGCGCCGGCGTCAGCCGCCGGCAATGGATGGGCATGCTCTATGTCCTGCCGGCGGTGGCCCTCGTCACCGTCTTCTTCGTCATCCCGCTCGGCATGACGGCGTGGATGTCGCTGCACAACTGGCCGCTAATGGGCGAGCATGCCTTCATCGGCCTCGACAACTATTTTGCGATCCTGCGCGACACCCGCTTCTGGAACGCGCTCAAATTCACCTTCTACTACACGGTGGTCGTCACCATCGCGATCTTCGCCGTCGCCTTTCCGCTGGCGATCTTCATCGAGCGGCCGCGTCCGCTCACCAATCTCTACCGCACCGCCTTCTTCATGCCGGCGGTGGTGGGATTCGCATCGGCGAGCCTGCTCTGGTCATGGCTCTTGAATGTCGATTCCGGCCTGTTCAGCCCGGCCGCCTTCGACCTCGGCCTGACCGAGAAGAAGGTCAATCTTCTCGCCACCTTCCAGCCGGCCTTCTGGTCGATCATCGCCATGGTGGTCTGGAAGGTCGCCGGCTTCACCATGATCATCCTGATGACTGGGCTGCAGTCGATCCCGCAGGACCTGCAGGAGGCCGCCGTCATCGACGGGGCAGGGCCGTTCGCGAGGTTCAGGGCGATCACCTTGCCGCTGATGCGCCGCACGTTGGCGCTGGCGCTGATCCTGTCGGTCGCGGGCTCGATCCTCGCCTTCGACCAGTTCTACATCATCCTGCGCGGCGGCCCGCGCAACCAGACGCTGACGGCCGTGTACTGGATCTTCAACCAGTCCTTCGTGTCGTTCAAGCTCGGCTACGGCGCGGCGCTCTCGATGGTGCTCTTGATCATCCTGGTGGCGCTCAGCCTCATCCAGCTCTGGCTGCTGCGCAAGCCCGAGGGGCTCGACTGATGGCCGAGGTGATGTCACAGAACCGCAAGGCGGCCTTCAACCTCGCCAGGCATTCCACCGGCATCATCGCCTCGGTGCTGTTCCTGGCGCCGATCGTCTGGACCGTGCTGTCGACCTTCAAGCCGGCGCAGGAGGCGCGCCAGCCGCCGCTGCCGCCCTGGCCGACCACCGGCTTCTCGATCGAGAATTATCAGACGCTGAACAGCTTCGGCGACGGGCTCTGGGCCTCGGCGCAGAACAGTATCTATGTCTCGGCAATGACGGTGTTGCTCTCGGTGCTGGTCAGCGTGCTCGCCGGCTACGGCTTCTCGCGTTTCCGCTTCCCGTTCCGGGATTTCTTCTTCGTCCTCATCCTGTCGACGATCATGATCCCGTTCCAGTCGATCCTGACGCCGATCTTCCTGGTGCTGACGAGGCTCGGCCTCCACAACACGCTGACGGGGCTCGTCTGCGTCTACGTCACGCTGCAGTTGCCGTTCTCGATCTTCATGATGCGCAACGCATTCGATGCCGTGCCGCGCGAGATCGAGGAGGCCGCGCGCATGGACGGCGCCAACAACGTCACCATGCTGGTCAAGGTGATGCTGCCGCTGGTCTGGCCGGGCGTCGTCACCATCGCGCTGTTCGCCTTCCTCGGCGCCTGGAACGAATTCCTGGCGGCGCTCGTGCTGATGACCGACCAGTCCAAGTTCACCCTGCCGGTGATGATGACCGCGCTGCAATCCGGCCGCTTCGGCGCCATCGACTGGGGCGCGGTGCAGGCGGGCGTCACGGTGATGATGGTGCCCTGCCTGATCCTGTTCCTGGCGCTGCAGCGCTTCTACATCCGCGGCCTGATGGCCGGGGCCGTCAAATGATTTGCCGCATTCGAATGGAGTGACGTTATGACCGCATCGCAGCCCGCCGCCGCAACCGACACTGCCAAGCCGAAGCTCGCCTTCCGGCCGCTGCCGGTGCCGCAGGTCGATGTCCGCGGCTTCTGGGGCGACCGGGTCGATGCGGTGGCTAGCAAGACCGCCGGCATCCTCTACGACCGCTGCGTCGAGGCGCGCATGCTGGAGCAGATCGATCCGGACCGGCCGTCGCCGGGCGTCGTCATTCCGTTCCATTCGCCGTCGCCGGATGAGGCGGGCGCCCAGGGCGCCGAGTTCACCGGATCGACGGTGACGACGCAGATGTTCTGGGATTCCGACTGGGGCAAGACCATCGAGACCGCGGCCTATTCGCTCTACCGTCGCCGCAATCCGGAATTGGAAAAGAAGATCGATGCCGTCATCGACATGTACGGCAAGCTGCAGCAGCCGGACGGCTATCTATCGAGCTGGTACCAGCGCATCCAGCCCGGCCTGCGCTGGACCAACCTGCGCGATTGCCACGAGCTCTATTGCGCCGGCCACCTGATCGAGGGCGCCGTCGCCTACTACCAGGCGACGGGCAAGCGCAAGCTGCTCGACATCATGTGCCGCTATGCCGACCACATCGCCTCGATGTTCGGCCCGGAACCCGGCAAAAGGAAGGGCTACTGCGGCCATGAGGAGATCGAGCTGGCGCTGGTCAAGCTGGCGCGAGCGACGGGCGAGAAGAAATACATGGAGCTCGCCAAATATTTCATCGACCAGCGTGGCCAGCAGCCGCATTATTTCGACGAGGAGGCGCGCGCCCGCGGCGCCGACCCGAAGGCCTATCATTTCAAGACCTACGAATACAATCAGTCGCACAAGCCGGTGCGCGAGCAGGATAAGGTCGTCGGCCACGCGGTCAGGGCGATGTACCTCTTCTCCGGTATGGCCGACATTGCGACCGAATATGGCGACGACAGCTTGCGCGCGGCACTCGACAGGCTGTGGGACGATTTGACGACCAAGAGCCTCTATGTCACCGGCGGCCTCGGGCCGTCGGCGCACAATGAAGGCTTCACCAGCGACTACGACCTGCCCAACGAGACCGCCTATGCCGAGACCTGCGCCTCGGTCGGCCTGGTGTTCTGGGCGAGCCGCATGCTCGGCATGGGGCCGAACGCCAGCTACGCCGACATGATGGAGCGCGCGCTCTACAACGGCTCGATCTCGGGCCTGTCGCTCGACGGCTCGCTGTTCTTCTACGAGAACCCGCTGGAGAGCCGGGGCGGCCACCATCGCTGGAAGTGGCACCGCTGCCCGTGCTGCCCGCCCAATATCGGCCGCATGGTGGCCTCCATCGGCTCCTATTTCTACGGCCTCGCCGACGATGCGCTGGCCGTGCATCTCTACGGCGACTCGACCGCCCGCTTCGAGATCGCCGGCCGGCCCGTCAGCCTCGTCCAGACCAGCAACTATCCATGGGACGGCGCGGTCGCGATCGAGATCGAGGCGGAGACGCCGGTCGAGTTCACGCTTCACCTGCGCATACCCGCCTGGTGCCGCAAGGCGGCGCTGCAGGTGAATGGCAAGTTGGTCGATCTCGATACGGCGACGAGCGACGGCTACGCCGCGATCCGGGGCGAATGGTGCCAGGGCGACAGGGTCGAGCTCGACCTCGAAATGTCGATGGCGCGCCTCTTTGCCAATCCACACGTGCGGCAAGACATCGGCCGCGTGGCGCTGGCGCGCGGCCCGCTGATCTACTGCGTCGAGGAAACCGACAATGGCGGCGGGCTGCATCGCATCGCCCTGCCGCGCGAGGCCAGGCTCGAGGCGCATGCCGAGCCGAACCTGCTCGGCGGCATCGTCACGCTTTCGGCTATCGGCAGCCGGGCCGAGACGGAGAACTGGGGCGGCGATCTCTACCGCGCCGAGCCGCCTGCCATGGACGAAACGAAGCTCAAGGCGGTCCCGTACTTCGCCTGGGACAACCGCGATCCCGGCGAGATGCTGGTCTGGCTAAGGGAAGGATGAGGGTCGGCCCTGCGCCGTTATCGCGCGCGGCGCGCCAGCATCACGATCGAAGTTGCGGTCGCGCAAGCCTATTGAATGCCGGCTGCCGGAACGTCGACATTCATGCTCACTTCGGTCACCAGCTTGCGCCGAAGGGCCGTGACGTAGTCGTGCGCTCCCTTCGGTGACATCACGAAGGCTTGTGAGCCTCCGATGACGGATCGCGCAAAGTAGGATGCCAGCGGTTGGGCGGAATCCTCGTCGTCCGCCGGAATGGCGATCGCGTTGATCGTGTATCCCCTGGCGATGGCGTTTTCCCGGCTCGGCTGGACGGGCAGCCCGTCATTGTTCTCGCCGTTGGAGGAGATATCGATCACCTTCTTCATGGCATTTCCGGGAAACTCCCCGAGTAGAAGGCTTCCGACGTCGATTGCCGCCGAAACCGAAGTCCCGCCCCGGCCTCGACGGAGGTAGCCGGTATCGCCTTTTCCTCTGATCACCGACGCTGCTGCCTTGGCGTCTTCCAGGCCGCAGATGCGCGTCCAAGGCAGCACGGTGCGCGAGTAGCCGGGGCTCGACCATTCGAAATAGGCCACGCCGATGCAGCCGATGTAATTCTGGGAGATGGCGCTGATGATCTCGGGCGAGGTGAGCGCCGCGGCATGCCCCTCGCGCTGCAGGTCGGCGATCTTGGGATCGATCGAGGAGGAGAAGTCGACGGCGAAGACCACGGCGACGTCGACGTTCATCTTCGCGCCATCGACGTTGGCGGCCTGCGTGGCCGGCGCCCAAAACGCCGCGGCGGCGAGCGTCGCCAGTCTCAGCAAGGAATGGGCACGCTTTCCGGCTTGCCGGTCCGGCGACGCAGGAAATCTGCCGCGCGCCTGTGCGCGACAGAAGGCTGCGTCCGCAAGCAGGAGCAAGTTGGCTGTGAGCTTCGACATCCGCCGCACCCCCGGACCGGAAACCTGTGGCAGGTTTCAGTCATCCCTAATTCAGCGAAGCCTAATTGATGTATCGTCACGGCCGCGCTTGGAGGCGGGGCCCCGGAGGTTCCACAGCGTTAGTTTTGAGTTAGAATCTGGAGAAGGAGGCGGGCAGTTCCTCCCAAAGCTACTCCACCTTCTCTACAAATTGCAGGAACTCAACCGGCGGGAGCAGGTTGAGCTTCCTGGCAACCTTCATGTTCACCAGATAGGCAAACTTGTCGATAGCTACGACCGGCATGTCGCCGGGCTTGGCGTTCTCCATCAGGATCTTGGCCACTTGGTCTCCCGCAAGCTTGCCGACGTCGTAGTCGCGGGCGGCCACCGACATCAGCGCTTGGGACTCGCCGACCAGATGCTCGTAGGGGCTGAGAACTGGCAGGCCGTTAGCCACGGCAGCACTGGTGAAGGCGTCGGCGTTCTTCTCCAGGAACGTGCTCGACCCCAGAT
>NZ_RZSC01000316.1:0-6557 GCF_003998155.1 Mesorhizobium sp. M1E.F.Ca.ET.063.01.1.1 | reverse complement strand
GCCGTGCCTTGCGAGTCCATCCGCAAGCCGACCGCCTTGAGCGAGGGGCGGACGGAAAGGTCACGGCATGCCAGGAGCGGCGAAACTTGCGGAACTTGTCGAGCAGCTGGAACCGCTCACTTTCCGCTTCCAGGATGACGGCCTTGTGCCCAACCATCCGCGCTGGCCGATGCTCGTCTATCCTGGCGCCGTGACGCTGCCGGACGGCGTAGATCCGGCGTCCGTCTTCGAGGATCTCTTCAGCACGAATGGCTGGGGCGACGGCTGGCGCAACGGCATCTTCGCTTATGTCCATTACCATTCGCGCATCCACGAAGTGCTGGGCGTCGCGCGCGGCACGGCCGAGGTGCGCTTCGGCGGCAACAAGGGCAAGGTGCTTGACGTCAAGGCTGGCGACGTGGCGATCCTGCCGGCCGGCACTGGCCACCAGCGCCTGTCCTCGTCAGCCGATCTGCTGGTCGTGGGGGCCTATCCGCCCTTCGGCACATACGATCTGTGCACGCGTGCCGAACAGCACGAAGAGGCGCTGCGCACCATCCCCAGGGTAGGTCGCCCGGAAAAGGACCCGGTCTATGGCGGCGAAGGGCCGCTGCTTGCCGCTTGGACGAAAAGGTGACGGGAGTGGCACGGATTGTCGCCATCGAGCATCTGACGCTCGACGGTGTGTACCAGGCGCCCGCGCGCGCCGATGAAGACATCCGAAACGGCTTCGAACATGGCGGCTGGGGCAACCCGGGCAGCGACCCGAAGATGCAGGAGGTCATCGGCAGCTACATGGTCGGCGGATGGTCGCTGCTCGCCGGCCGGATGACCTATGAGGACCTCTACGAAGGCTGGGCTGTGCGCCGGCCTGCCAGTCCGATGACCAGGGCGCTCACCGATGCGCGCAAATTCGTCGTTTCGCGTGACACGGGCTATGCGCTTGCCTGGGAGAATTCCACGCTGCTCGCCGGCGAGGTGCAGGTGCGCGAGCTCAAGCAAAATCATGACAGGACGCTCGTCATGTTCGGCAGCGGTAATCTGCTGCGCACGCTGATGCGGCGTGGACTTGTCGACGAATTGACGCTGATGATCCACCCGCTGGTTCTGGGCGAAGGCCTGCGCCTATTCGAGACGGGGCAGCCTCCTTCAAGGCTGAAACTGTCGAGCCACGTCGCTACCGAAACCGGCGTGGCGATCCTCACCTATTCATTTGGCATGGAAGCGGCAAGGGAATGGCGGCCGGAGTAAAAATCAGGGGCGCTACGGATAGTGCGCCTTCTTTGGCGCGTAGATTGCCGGATCGAAATCCAGTTCCTTCGGCAGTGGCTGGCTTGAGCACTGCAGATGCATCTGGCGGGCGAGAAGCCGTCGCTGCTGCTGCTCGTGCTCCTTAACCGCCGCTACCATCCCCATGCTGTACGGGCCGAGCAGGACGCCGAAGCCCCAGCCGGGGTGCTCCTTTTCGCGGGCGGCGTAGTCCGAAGCCGCCATGCGGGCTTGTTGGCATTCCGGCGAGGCCCATTTCGGGTCCTGCTGCGAAAGCTTCGCTCCATAGTCGACCGGAGAGGTCACACATCCCGCCAACGCCGCGGCGAATGCGACGACCATTGCGAATCTCATTCTCAAGCCTCTCCTAAAGTCTGCCGGAGAAAACACAGAACTCCTCTTCCGACAAGCAGACGGCTGCGATGAGGAAGAACCGGGCAGTCCGAATATCGGCCAGCGAGCCATGCACGCGCATTTCGACGGCTTGGATGAACACGGCCGATAATTGTCGCGATCAAGTGGGTGTCTCGATCAAGTGGGGCTTATAGGACGGTTGCGGTTGCCTGGATTGCGGCGTGTGGCGGCCCTCTTCGCGGCTGCAAGGATGAGCCTTCCTAGCGCAATCCCTATGAGGCCGGCCGCTGCTTTGAGAAGTGCGTCTTGCAGTCGAGCATGCCGGCCTGGATCGATCGCCTGGAGCAGTTCCAACACGCCGGCCACGGCGCAGACAAACAGCATTGCTTGCATCAGGCGCGCGCGGAATCCGAAGGCCAGGGCAAGGCCGAACAGGGCATAGGCCAGGGCGCGTTCCACATTCGCGTCACTCAGATGCGGCCGCATTTGGATAGGTGAGAGCGTGGCGAACGTGATGGCCGCAAGCAGTACGAGCGCGGCGAGACGGGAGATCGAGGTCATCCCCGCTCATACAAGCGGTGAGCCGGCATAACAATATCTGCGCCAAGGAGGGGCAGCGCGTGACGCATTGGATCGCGACGCGGAGCCTGCAAATCCCCTGTGCTGTTGCGGCTGAGCTACAGCGCTTGTCCCCCGATAGGCGTAATCTTCATGGTGTGGGAACGCTGGATCATCCATTGGCGGGCCATCCAGCCGACGCCTGATAAAGGCGTCTGTTTCTTGGGGTAGGGGGCGATTGCCCGCCGGCTTCGGCTGGCGGGCTTTTCATTCCAAAATGCCCCCCGGGCTCGGGCCGTCCACTGCGAGCCTAAAGCATGTCTCCCGAAAGTGGGAACCGGTTTCGGGACGAAGACATGCGTAGACTCAAAACCTAAAGCGCATGGAGCGAATCTGAAAGATCGCGACGCGCTTTAGAACGCATTTTGGCGCGCCATTCCTTCAAGCCACTCACCCGAGCAGATTGCGCGCCGTACGCATGAAGATTTTCGAGCCGATCGGGATCAGGTCGTCCGGAAAGTCGTAGTCCGGATTATGCAGCGCCGGGTAGCGTTCGCCGGCGCCGAGGAAGAACATCGCCGATTTGGCATTGTGGCCGAAGATGCCGAAATCCTCCGAGGCGCGCATAGGCAGGGATTCCTCGCCGCGCGAAACACCTTCCTCATCCAGAGCGCAGTTGAGATGCTCCACCGCATCCGGCGCGTTGACGCTGGCGACGAAGATTTCGTGATAGTCGAAGCGCACGGCAAGGCGATGCTCGGCCGCGATCTTCGTGGCCAGCGCCTCGGCGGCGGCGACCAGTTCCGCCATGCGCTCGTCGTGCCTTGTGCGCAGCGTCGCCCACACCTCGGCATATCCGGGCGCGATGCCGAACACGGCTTCACCCATCGAGGCATGGGTGACGGTCACCATGCCGAAATCGTCATCGGCGAAGGTGCCGCGCCCGAGCGCCGGCAACTGCGGCATCAACTGGCTCACCGCCAGCATCGGCGAGGTGCCGGTCTCGGGCATGGAGGAATGCGCGGTCTTGCCTTCGAGCATGATGCGCATGCCGCGCGAGGCGCAGTTCACCACGCCGGTTTTGAGGCGCACTTCGCCGAACGGTACGCCCGGCAGATTGTGCAGCGAGAAGGAGAAGTCCGGCGCGATCTCAGAAAAGCACGGATCGGCGACGACGCCGGCAGCGCCATTGCCGGTTTCCTCCGCCGGCTGGAACATCAAAACGACGCGGCCGCGCGCCGGCCTCTGGCGCCCGAACTGGCGGCCGAGCGCGGCGAGGATCGCGGTATGCCCGTCATGGCCGCACATATGCGACTTGCCCGGCACCTGTGATGAATGCTCGACGCCCGAAAGCTCGTGGATCGGCAGCGCGTCGAGCTCCGAACGGAACAGCACTGTCGGCCCCGCTTGCCCGCTGTCATAGACCGCCGCCACGCCATGGCCGCCCAATCCGGTCAGCACCTTGTCCGGCCCCGTGTCGGCGAGGAAGTCGACGACCTCCTTGGCCGTCTTCTCCTCTTCGTTCGAGATCTCCGGCTGCCGGTGCAGCTTGCGGCGCCATGCCGTCAGCTCGACGATGTCTCGATTGGTCAGGGCCATGGTTTCGACTCCGCTTGGTGCTGAATTCTCCATAGCATGTGCAGCTGGATTGGCACGTCGCAACCGGCTGCAAGTGAGGGGCCAGTGTTCGACATCAGTGAGATACCGGGGGGCGCAATGCAGAGCCCGTTACCTTGCGACCTTGATCTGCGGCAGGTCGCGGCTGATCGGGCGAAAGCCTACGCCGTAATACATGTTGCGGGCCTCGGCGTGCGCCGGCGCGCCAAGGCAGGCGACCAGCATCTGCCTCGCTCCGGCGCGCCTCGCCAGATGCATGCCGTGGAGCTGCAGCGCGGTGCCGAGCCCGCGTCGCCGAAAATCCCGGTGCGTGCCGACGGGCTCGAATTCGGCGGTTTGCGTCGCCTCGTCCAGCCAGATGATCGCGGTCGCGGCCAGCGTGCCGTCGGGCGCGGCGACCAGCACATGCAGGTCGGCCCGATACGGCCAGGTCCGCCGCACCCGTTCGTACGCATGCTCGGTGAAGGCGGACAGATGCCACGCGTCCCGATGCGCCTTGACCGCGTCCGCCGCCGCGACGTCTCCGGCGGTAAGAAACCGGAACCCCTCGGGCAGCACTGGGTACGGCACGTCCGTCAACTCCCTTGTATTGAATTGCACCCAGGAGCCGTTGTCCGAACCGGCTTCGGCGTCGAAGGCATAGCCATGCGCGCCGACGATTGCCTGCGCCTGGGCGTCCGCGGACTGCACCGTCAGCAGCCGGTCGACGCCGCCCGCGACATCGTCATACCAGTCCAGGATTTCGGCAAGCAGCGCCGCGCGGCCCGGATGCGCCTGCCAAAGCAGGTTGGCCGTCTTGCTCTCTCGGAATGTGCCGTCGCCGCGCGGGATCCGGTAAGGCAGATGCGCCCAGCCCCACGCGGCCAGCCGGCCGTCGGTGAACCACAGCCGGTGCCGCCAGGAAGGGTTGAGCGCGTCGAAATCCTTGGCCCAGACCCAGGCCAGCTCACCGACGGTCGCGTCGCCGTTCAGCAGCTCCGGCCGCAATGCCGTCACCTCCTGGGCCAGGCCCTGCATCAGCTTGAGTTCGGTCGGGCCAAGATTCTCCATGCGGGCAGCGTGGCAGGGGTGGACTGTCCTGTCGAGGGAGGCGCTATGCTGGCCGGTGGCGCCATGACCGGGATCGCAGGACCGGCCAAGCTCGCCTCCGGCCCGAGAGAGGCTACTGGACCACTGGGCCAGCCACCTCAGTCACGACAGAAAAAAGGTCGTCCCAGGTGAGTGCAGATGGAACGGCCTTTTCACAACACGGCGAAGCTCAATAGCTTGTTTTGGGCGCTGCTGTTTTGGCCGCCGCAGCCTTCGCAGTGTGCTTCTTGTGCTTCACCGGGCACTTGTGCTTCTTGGTCGGCTTGCAGACCTTCTTGGTGGCAACCTTCTTCGGTGCAGCCTTCGCCGGAGCGGTGGCTGCCGGAGCGGCGGTCGTCGTCGCTGCTGCGTTGCCGGGGACCGGCATGGAGAAAGCGAGCGCAACGGCGAGGCCGAGGGCGGAGAGGAGGGACTTTTTCATGGTTTTTTCTCCTTGCTATGCAGGTCGGTTTTGGGTGTCACTGCATCGGGATCGGCCGGTGTCACGCCAAGCAGCTTCAGGGCTTTTGCGAGCGTCCGGATTCCCTGCGCCTCCTTCTTGTTGGCGCAGAACCGGTTTCCCTTCCTTTGCAGTGCTTTCGCCGCGGTGACCTGCGTTGCCGCAGCATGGGTTTCGAGGGCTTCGTCAACCTGGCGGCTGAGATTGGCGCAGCGCTCGGCGCGGGTCGTCGTAACCTTTGCCCCGCCGGCCTCAACCGGGCCGGTGACGAGCGAAATACCGAGCAACGCACTTATCAGGGTGATCGAGAACCTTTGCATCGCTTGTCGCCAATCCGAACAAGGTGCCGCAGTGCTGCAGCCGATGATCGACCCTCTCCGGTCAATTCTACGCTCGAATGATTTCTGAAGTTTTTCTGGAGTGTTTCTGAATTGTGTCTGAGGCGTCCGCGCAGCGCCTTTTACGACGCGCATTTGGGGCGCGCTCTCGCCGGGCCATTCACCTAAATCTGCCAAGAAATTGGCTAACGTACATATCTACCAAGCTGCTGACGCGCCAACGGTATAATCGCGCGGCCACTCTTTGCCGCCCCATAATCGTTTCTGCATGTTCTGTTGCAAGTTTGAGCAGCGTTTCCGCGACTTCCTGCGCCGACCAGCCTTTAACAACGGAGGCCTTCACCAATGCCTGAAACGCGGGCTCAAGGGCGACCTCGCAGTTGAGGGCGCGGTCGGGGCTACCTTCAGAAAGCAGGGGCGGTTCGACTGGCGGTATCGGAGCCATGCACCCAGAAAGCGCAAACGTGGAAAATCGTTCCGCCTGTCATTGGCTCTGATGGCGGTAGCCGCAGGCATTTCGCGCTCAGACACCGACATTTGATGAAACGTTCAGCGTGCCCTCCCGATTTGGTTCCAGGAGGATGGCATATGAGAGAACACGTCGGAGATGGTTCTCAAGTCCGAGATGGTTCTCAAGTCCGAACTGATGACAAACAGTTGGTCGCCCTGTTGAAAGAAAAAGCAGGAATCTCGGAGGCTGAAGCCTGTAAGCTGATAAAGGAGGTCGGGCACGACCGCCATTCGCTTCTGCGAGAAGCCCGATTTCTGAAAGCGAGGCATTGATCGGTCGCCGCCGTGACGCTTGCCTCTGATCGGCGGTCCGATGTTCGGGACCATCGTCATCGGCCTGCGACGGCACTGCCGGGTGCCCGGCTGCGCTGCAGCGCGCCCCTCGACAGCCTGTCGAGGAAGAT
>NZ_RZSC01000315.1:0-6561 GCF_003998155.1 Mesorhizobium sp. M1E.F.Ca.ET.063.01.1.1 | reverse complement strand
GTGCTCGTCTGCCCGGCGATGGCGGAAGGCTGTGCACATCATCGCCGGGCAGACGAGCACGTCCCAGTCGTCGAAGAAACGCTCCCAGGCGATGATGAATTCGTCGCGCTGGTTGAGCGCCTCGAGATAGGCCGACAGCGAGGGCGAGGCCTCGCGCGGCGGCTGGAAAGCCTCCGAATACCAGGTGATGAAGACCGAGAACAGCGTCCGCTCGGCCGCGAAATCATGCCGCGGCAAGGCCTGCCCCACTCGCGCGCCTGCGATGTCGAGAGCTCGAGCGAAGCCGGTGATCGCATCGGCGATATCGATCGCGACCGGCACGCCGGGAAATGTCGGCGCCCAGGCGACCTTGAGCTCATCGAGCGCGGGTTCCGGCATCTCGTCTGTGGCAACCGGCGGCACTTCGGTGTCGAGGCCGTCGGCGCCGGCGATGATGCGGTGGGCAAGGATGAGATCGTCGACGTCACGGGCCAAAGGCCCGATGTCGAACAGCAGGCGGAAGCTGCGCGGCATGTCGGGCGGATCGGCGTAGCTGCCGGTGATCGGCACGGTCGCCTGCGTCGGCTTGAAGCCGTAGATGCCGGTGAGATGCGCCGGCACCCGGATCGAGCCGCCGGCGTCGCTGCCGATCTCCAGCGGCACCAGCCCGGCGGCGACCGCGGCTGCCGCGCCGCCGCTCGAGCCGCCGGGCGTGCGGGTGACGTCCCAGGGATTGACGGTGCGGCCGAAGATCGGGTTGACGGTCTGAAAGTCGCGCAGCCTGGGCGGCACATTGGTCTTGCCGATGATGATGGCGCCCGCCTTGCGCAGCCGCGCGGCGATGGTGCTGTCGGTGGTCGGAACATGATCGGCACAGGCCTCCAGGCCGACGGTGGTGCGCATGCCCGCGGTGGCGTGGCCGTCCTTCAGCGTGACCGGCACGCCGGTCAGCGGGCCAACGGCTTCGCCGCGCGCGATCGCGAGATCGGCAGCCTTCGCTCCGGCCCTGGCAGCTTCCTCATCGAGGGTGACGATGGCGTTGAGGAGCGGATTGACCAGCGCAATCCGGGCAAGCTGCGCCTCCATCGCCTCGACGGCGCTGACCTTCTTCTCGCGGATCGCCGCCGCCAGTTGGGTGGCGGTCAGGAAGGTGGTTTCGGGGTAGATCATGGTCGTGCTCCAGGCAGTAGGGAGTAGGCAATAGGCAGTAGGGAAAGATCAGACTGGGGCCGTGCATTTTGGCTGCCACTACCCTACTCCCTACTGCCTACTGCCTACTGCCTCAATTCAACGAAAGCGCCGTGCGGAACTCCTTCGCGGTGTTGCGATTGGGATAGGGCTCGGCCGGCACCGGGACGCCGAGATGGGCGCAGAGTGGCTCCCAGCCGTCGCCGAGCTTGTGGATCAGGAGGCGCCCGGCTGGTACGGTCTTGAGCACAGCCTCGACATTGGCCTCATAGACGGCGATCGCATGCGCGCGGTCCTGCGGGCGGCCGCCGAAAACCTGCTTCTTGATCAGCGCGATGCCCAGCGACTCCTGGTCCTGGCTGTCGCTGATTGCCGGCACGATCGTCTTTGCAAAACTCTCCCACCAGCTTTCGGGCGAACGCCAGGTGAGGATCACGCGCGCCAGTGGGTAGGCTTGGATCAGCTCGCGCCAGTAGTGCGCCGACGGCCAGTCGACGCAGGATATGTAGCCAGCAAAGAGCTTGCCCCAGTCGGGTGCTGCGCCCTTGGCGAGAGCTCGCCAGAGCCGCTTCTGTTCCTCATGCGCCATGACCTCCGACATATGGTGGCAGGGGCCGAAACCCAGCATCGTCAGCGCCTCGCGCATCGAATCCGTGCCGGTGCGACCGAAGCCGGTTCCTACCACCCTCAGCGACATTTTTTTCTCCCCTCTCTCCCCGGTGCGGTCCGGCGTCCGGCCGGTGGCCGCCATCAAACCCCTTGAACCACGAGCCGCAAGCGACTGCCCTCCGGATCGGCGGCCTCGATGGCGTCGCCGATCCTTTTCGCCGGCACATTGGCGTCATTGAGCCTGGAAGCCACCGCATCGAGCTCCTCGGTCGAAGCGAGCTCGACCGTGAAATGGTCGAGGCCGGCAGCATTCGGCGGCGGCTCGCGCAACTCCTCGCGCGCCCAGATGTTGAAGGCGACCATATGCGGCCGGCGCCCGGTGCCGCAGTCGAACATGCCGAAGGTCCTGGACTGGATGTGCGGCCGGAAGCCGAGCACGCCGACATAGAATTGCATCAGCGCCTCGGGCGCGCGGGCGCGCATATGGATGTGGCCGATGAAGGCATCGGCTGCCATCCGCGGTTCGACATGGCCGGAATTGCCGAGATCGCGCAACAGGCCTGGGACGTCCAGCGCTTCGAGACCCGAATGCGCGCTGCCGTCGACGGCGATCAACGTCACGCGGCCGTCGGCCGACACCTCCCGGCGCAGGAAACGCTCCGGGGTGTCGAAACAGATTTCGATGCCGTTGCCGGACGGATCGGAGACGTAGAGCGATTCCGAAATAAGATGATCCTGGGCGCTGTACCTCAATCTCGATGCCTTGAGGCGGGCAGCCGCGTGGGCGAGATCGCGGCGCGTCGTCACGTGGATCGCGACATGGAAGAGATCGCGCGATTTCTGCGGCAGCGCTGTCACCGCTCCGGCGTGGAGCACGATCAGCGCCCTGCCGCCGGCGCCGAGCTCCGCCGTGACGGCATCCTCGCCGATCGGATCGAGTCCAAGCGTGTCGCGCCAGACAGTGAGGGCTGCCGGGATATCGGTCACCCTGAGATGGACCGGCCCGAGACGAGTGGCTTGAGACAGCAATCCGTCGTCCATCGTCGTCTATCCGATTGCGGTCGGGAACATATTAGCGCTGAACGATATTTCTGTCTTGCGCCAAGTTCGGGTTGACCCCTCCCCGGCGGGCGGCGACTATCGCAATAGGCAATTTGTTTTGACGCAATTCCGGACGGAAAATCGCTGCGCACTTTTCCTGGAATTGGTATTCGTTTTGGCGCAATTCCGGACGGAAAACCGTTACACACTTTTCCTGGAATTGCTTTGAGCAGGAGGACTTCCCATGGACGAGACCGACCACTGGCGCAACATGGCGAGCGCGCCGCGGGACGGCAGCCGCATCCTGGTGACGGTGCGCTCGTCCGAGCAGGGACCGGCCGAGGTCGACATGGCCTACTGGTCGCGCGCCGACCAGTTCGGCGAGGAAGGCTGGCGGGCTTCCGACTCCTCGCCCGGACGCGTGGTCGAATATGCCGAGCCGGAGCTGAGATGCTGGATGCCGCTGCCCACGGCAGGGCGCGGGTCGATGCCGAGCCCCTGGGAGGGCGAGGACGTGCCGCTGGTCGATGGGGAAGGGATTTAGCGGCACCTCTCTCCTTCTCCCCCTTGTGTGAGAAGGTGGAGCCTAATCCTCAGAACAAAAACGCCGCCGTGGCCGGGTCAGGCCCGGTTCGGCCGTCGGCGGAATCCATCCCTTGGATGGTCTCCATGTCGCCCGCGTCCAGCTCGAAATCGAAGACGTTGAAATTGCCGGCGATGCGGTCCTGGTGGACCGATTTCGGGATGACGACCAGCCCTTGCTGCAGGTGCCAGCGGATGATCACCTGGGCCACCGATTTGCCGTGCTTCTTGGCGATTGCCGCAAGCGTCGGGTCGGCGAGCAGACGGCCGCTGCCCAGTGGGCTCCAGCTTTCGATCTTGATGTCGTGCTTGGCATGAAACTCGCGTTTGTCGCGCTGCTGGAAATGCGGATGCAATTCGATCTGGTTGACGACGGGCGTCACGCCGGTCTCGCCGATGATGCGCTCCAGATGGTCCTGGTTGAAGTTCGACACGCCGACCGATTTGATGCGGCCGGCTTGCTTGAGCTCGACCAGCGTCTTCCAGGCCTCGACATATTTGTCCTGACTGGGCACCGGCCAGTGGATCAGGAACAGGTCGATCCGGTCAATGCCGAGCTTTTGCATCGTGTCATCGAAGGCGCGGAGCGCCGCATCGCGCTGATGGCCGCCGTTGCGAAGCTTGGACGTGATGAACAGCTCGCTTCTCGGCAAGCCGGCGGCGCGGATCGCCTCGCCGACACCTTCCTCGTTCCGGTAGCCCTCGGCGGTATCGATGAGGCGGTAGCCGGCCTCGATCCCCCAGCGCACGACCTTGGCGGTGATATCGGGATCGACCTGCCAGACGCCAAGCCCGATCTGGGGAATGGTGGCGCCGTCGTTGAGTTTGAGTTGTTCGGACATGGGGGATCCTTTTGGGAGGGAGGGGTGGTGCCGACTATGTAGGCCCTAGGTCTAGGATGACGAGTTGATATCTGGAAAAAACGGCTGAGCCAGCCATAAAGAGCGCGAAGGGCTCGCTCCTCCCTTCTCCCCTTGTTGTGGGAGAAGGTGGATCGGCGCGTAGCGCCGAGACGGATGAGGGGTGCTCCAGCGGAGTGAGATGCTGGTGTTTTCTGGAACACCCTCATCCGTCGCCTTCGGCAACACCTTCTCCCACAAGGGGGAGAAGGAGAGCCTTACCCTCTCGCCCCGAAGCGCAGCCCATCCATCAGCAACTTCACCAGCCTCCCCGAACGCTCGCGCCAATCGGGCGTGTTGGGAGCCGAATAGATTCCACCGAGCGCATGCATCACGTCGGAAGCGTCGACATCGGCGCGGATTTTTCCCGAAGCGGCGGCCGCCTCGACCAAGCTTCGCATAGCGCCCGAGACACGGCCGGAGGTGTCGGAGAACAGCGTCGAGTTGGTGGTAAGCAGGAGGCGCAGGCTGGTGGCGAGGCCGCGCTTGGTGGCGATGTAGTCGACGAAGCGCTGCATCCAGAACTCCAGCGCGACATCGGCTGGATGATCACGGGCGAGTTCGTCGGCCGCCTGGCAGAGCCCCTCCACCTCGCGGCGGTAGACCACCTCGACGAGGTGCTCACGCGTCGGGAAATGGCGGTAGAGCGTGCCGATGCCGACCCCTGCCCGCTTCGCGATCTCCTCCAGCGAGGCATCGACGCCGTCGGCCGCGAACGCCTGCGCCGCCATCTCGACGAGCTTGTCGCGGTTGCGCTGCGCGTCGGCGCGCAATGGCTTTTGCGCCGAGGCGTCGGGCTTCTCTTCGGCAGATGCTGGTGGCCGCTCGGACAGTTTTTTCTCCACTCTCGCAAATATGGGGCTTGAACCCATGCGGGTCAGCCCCCACGTAAATAAACGGAGGCGCCTCCGTTTTAGTGGAGTAGTCTTATCATATAATCAGGGGAAGCGGTATGTCACGTGTTGGTGAGAGCGTGATCTCCCCCACTTGGGGGGAGATTGGCAGCTCCTACGCCCTCGCCCTCCTTCGTGCCTCAGACCTTGCCCCTCTCCTCCCAAGCCCCATTTCCATCCGCCTAGCGTCCAGCAATCGGAGCCCGACGCCCCATGAATGATCAAGTCACCATCAGCCCCACCACCCTCTCCATAAACCTCACCATCAATGGCCGCGACCATGCGCTCGACATCGAGCCGCGCGTCACCCTGCTCGACGCGCTGCGCGAACGGCTCCACCTCACCGGTACCAAGAAGGGCTGCGACCAGGGCCAGTGCGGCGCCTGCACCGTTCATGTCGACGGCCAAAGGGTGCTGGCCTGCCTGACTTTAGCCGCGCAAGTCGAAGGCCGCTCGATCACCACCATCGAGGGGCTGGCCGACGAGGACGGCACGCTCAACGCCGTGCAGGCCGCCTTCCTCGAACAGGACGCCTTCCAGTGCGGCTATTGCACGCCGGGACAGATCATGTCGGCGGTGGCCTGCATCCGCGAGGGCCATGCCGGCTCCGACGAGGAAATCCGCGAATACATGGCCGGCAATCTTTGCCGCTGCGGCGCCTATCCGCACATCGTCGCCGCCGTCCGCCAGGCAGCCAAGGAGCTCCGCTCATGAAAGACTTTTCCTATCTCCGCGCCGACAGCGTCGAGGCCGCGCGCAACGCCGCCGCCCTTCCCGGCGCCATGCTGCTTGCCGGCGGCACGACGCTGGTCGACCTCGCCAAATGCGGCGTCGCCGAGCCCTCAACCGTCATCGACATCAGCCACATCGAGGGACTGAACGCCATCGATGTCAGCGCCGACCGCGCCGTCATCGGCGCGCTGGCCAGGATGAGCCATGTCGCCGACGATGCCGGGGTGAAGAGCTTGTTTCCGGCCGTGTCGGAGGCGCTTTGGCAGGCGGCCTCGGCGCAGCTTCGCAACATGGCGACCATCGGCGGCAACCTGATGCAGCGCACGCGCTGCCCCTATTTCCGCGATCCGCAAAACTTCCCGACCTGCAACAAGCGCGCGCCGGGCAGCGGCTGCTCGGCGATCGGCGGGGTGACGCGCGGCCATGCGGTGCTCGGCACCAGCGAGGCCTGCATCGCCACCTATCCGGGCGACCTCGCCATCGCGCTCGTCGCCTTCGACGCCGAGGTCGATCTCGGCGAGCGCAGGCTGAAGGTGGAAGACTTCTTCCTCGCCCCCGGCGCGACGGCCGAGCAGGAGCACGACATCCGCCCCGGCGAAGTCATCGTGGGAATAGAGATCCCCGGCTCGGCCGCAGCC
>NZ_RZSC01000314.1:0-6592 GCF_003998155.1 Mesorhizobium sp. M1E.F.Ca.ET.063.01.1.1 | reverse complement strand
ATCCCCGTCAGTCGCCGGCTTTCGCGGATCAGATGCGCCTGGTCGGCATAGCCGGCCTCGATGGCGAGCACGGCGGTCGAGGCATCGCCGGCTTTCCCGCGCAGGCATCGGAAGCGGTGGAAGCGCAAAATGCGGTCGAGCGTTTTCGGGCCATAGCCGAAGGCGCTCTCGAAGCGACGCCTCAGCGTCCGCTCGCTCATATGCAGGTGGCGCTGCAGGAAAGGAACCAAGGGCGTCTCCGGCGGCAGTCCTTCCTCGACAGCGTCAAAGGCTCTGCCCATCAGCGGATCGAGCGCATCGCGCCCTTGCGTGTGCATGCCGACCGTCTCTTCCAGTTGCCGCACCATGGCGTCGAGGTCCGGCGCGGCCTTGATGCGGTCGGACAGCGCCCGGGCGCGCGTGCCCCAGAGCTGGCCAAAGTCGAGGCGTTCGCCGACGATCTCGCTGGCCGGCACGCCGAGCCAACCGGCGGCGGCTCCCGGCCGGAAGCGGAAGCCGACGATCACCGCGCCGGAGGTTGGCCTTTCGATCTGCGGCTCCTTGTCCGGACCGGCGATGCGGAACCGGCCGTCGATCCATTGCAGGTCGATGGTTGCGTCGGGCGTGATCACGATCGGCGGGACAGCCTGATGATCCATGCGATGCACCCAGAGCGCGGAAAAGGCGCCAGCCAGGCCTCGGGCTACGGGCCGCTCCCGAAAGAAGCCGGTGGTCTGCGCCAGAACCGGTTCCATTTCTTCTCCGATCTGCTCCGCCCGGATCGGTGCGACGGTCATTTTGGCCGAAATCTTCAATGCCGGCCGCGTCATCCGTGGCAAAACGGATGCAGCTTTACAGCGCTTCATGCGCTTCTGTCAGACCGCGTCCGTTTCCGAATGTGGTCCCGAATATAGAAAGGAGTGAGAGAAATGAAAGCTCGCATCACCGTCGTCACGCTTGGCGTCGACGACCTGGAAGCGTCGCTTAGATTCTACCGCGACGGCCTGGGCCTGCCGACCGAAGGCATCATCGGCCGCGAGTTCGAACACGGGGCCGTCGCCTTCTTCGAGCTCGCCGGCGGCTTGAAGTTCGCCATCTTCGAGCGTTCGAGCATCGCCCACGACGCCACCGTGCCACAGAGCGGCCGCAGCCCGACCGAGCTAACCATCGGCCACAATGTGGCCAGCGAAGCCGAAGTCGACACCGTGATGGCAGAGGCCATCAAGGCCGGCGCGCACGTGGTCAAGCCGGCTCAAAAGACCTTCTGGGGCGGCTATGCCGGCTATTTCCAGGACCCAGACGATCATCTCTGGGAGGTCGTCTACAACCCCGCTTTCATCCCTGAGGACTAGGCACTACAGGCCCATATTCCGTCGAAAGGAGGTCGTCATGTTTGTTCAGAACGCTCAGGCGCTTGGCGCGCTTCTAATCGGCGGCGTGTTCATCCTCGCCGGCATCGAGCACTTCGTGAAATTCAAGGCGATGCGCGGCTATCTGGCCGCGCAGCGCTTTCCGGCGCCTTCCTTCATGCTCGCCGCCGGCTCGGCGCTCGAGATCGTCGCCGGCCTGATGCTTGTGCTGGGCCTCGCCATGCCCTTCGCCGCCGGCGCGCTCGTCGTGTTCACGCTGACCGCGAATTTCATGCTGCTCCGCTTCTGGGCATCCGAGGAGCCGGAACGGCAGGTGCTGCGCAATGCCTTTCTGATCAACGTCGCGGTCATTGGCGGGCTGCTGCTTGCGGCAACGACCTAGCCAGTGACATCTGGAACGATGTTTTCTGGAAACCATTGTTTTCGCAACCGCTTGACCGCCGCCAAGCGAATCCGCACAGTGCGCGCAACCGATCTTGAGAGGCTGTCATGACTCGCTTCGCTCATTCCGCTCTTGCCGCGCTGATTTCGCTTCTGACGCCGCTTGGCACGTCGCTTGGCTTCACCCAGGCCGCGCATGCAGCCGACCTTGCCGTCTACACCGAGGATGACGGTGGCGTCTGCGGTCAGCCCTGGGTGCTGAGCAAGATCACCAGCCGCTTCTCATATCAGGTGCGTCACGTGCCGCATCTGCCGGATGTTGCGATCACCGACTTCCATCGCGTTCACCAGCATCGCTATTTGCCGGCCAGCGACGAATGGCCGATCGGCCGGCGCTATTGCGGCGCCACCGTCAGCCTGTCGGATGGCCGCGACCGCACCATCTGGTACCTGATCGAGGAAGGGCAGGGCTTTGCCTCGATCGGCGACAATGTCGAGTTCTGCGTCTCGGGCTTCGACCGCTGGATGGTCTATAACGGTCGCTGCCGCGTGCTGCGGTAAAGGTCAGCCTGCTTCTGATTTAAGAAACTGCGGCGCCCATGGCGGCCGCCGCAGCCATGTGTTGCCAATCAATCGCCGCAACGACGCGATGAACCTTGGATGGAAGCTTGCCGCCACCATCCGTGGCGTCACGTAGGTTCGGTGGTCAGGGAGGCGCGGAATCCGCCTGACTCCTGGATGCCGGACACGCAAGTTCATTCGGAGTGACGCCGACATCGGCCCTATCGCGAATATTGCGGGCTGCCGCCTATCGCCGGAAGGCAAATCGGCTAATCTGACCGCCCGAGAGCACAAATCACTTTCGGGAGTTTTTATGGATCTTGCCACCATATTTGCCTTCGCGGCCGCCTTCTTCGTCTTCGCCGCCAGCCCAGGGCCCGACAATATGACGATCGTCGCCCGCACGATCTCCAACGGCCCGGCATCGGGCATCGCCTACGGCATCGGCACGGTGGTCGGCATCCTGATCTTCCTGAGCCTCGCGGCTTTTGGCCTGTCGATTGTCGCCACCAAGATGGCGATCCTCATGACGGTGCTTCGCTACGGCGGCGCGGCCTACCTGATCTGGATGGGCATCAGGCTATGGAGCGCTGCGCCGGTCGTGCCGGAACTGCAGCCCGTCTCCGAGCGGCGCGGATTGCTTGCTATTTTCGCCACCGGGGTCGCGCTCAATCTAGGCAATCCGAAGATGCCGCTGTTCTACCTGGCGCTGCTGCCCAATGTGGTCGGCACCTCGCTCGACGCCGGTCGTGTCTGCGTGCTGATGGTGGTGATCGTAGCTGTCGAGATCGTGGTGATCGGTGGACATGTCGTGCTCGCCGGCCGCGCCCGCAAACTGCTGCGCACACCGAAGATCGTGCGCCGGGTGAACCGTGCGGCGGGCGGCGTGATGGTCGGCGCCGGCGTCGCGGTCGCCGTAACGCGCTGACGCCGGGCGACTTGCCAATTTGACAAAAAGCAGAGCTACCGCTAGAAAAGAGACAGACCTGTCTCATCACCTTGGCGACATGACCCCTTCATCGCCTTCCGCCAAACGCCAGCATGTTATCGACACGGCGTACGCGCTGTTCAAGCGCGACGGCTTCCATGCCACCGGCATCGACCGCATCATTGCCGAAGCCGACATCGCCAAGATGACGATGTACCGCCACTTCCCGGCGAAGGACGAGCTGATCGTCGCGGTGCTGGAGCATCGCGCGGCGCGTTTCGAACGCCAGCTCGACCGGCTGGCGGCGACGGCGGGCACGGCGGCGGCGAAGATAGCGACGATCCTTGACTGGCACGAGCGCTGGTTTCGCGATCCGGATTTCCACGGCTGCCTGTTCGCGCATGCTCTCGCCGAGTTCGGCGATCCCGATCATCCGGTGTTCAAGGCCGCCAGCCACCAGAAGAACGGCTTGCGGACGCGCATGCGTTCCATACTCGAGAAGGAGATGCCGACCGAGCCGGCCGAGGGCGCCGCGGCGGCGCTGTTGATGCTGATCGAGGGCGCGACACTGATGGCTCAGATGGGAGTGCCAGCTGCCGCCATCGACGGCGCCCGCAAGGCGGCTTCCGCCATCATCGCCAGCGCGCGGGCGCCGCGATGAACGCGACGGTCGTCGGGCTGGCGCTGTTCGCGGCAATTCTGCATGCCAGCTGGAACGCCTTCCTGCGGACCGGGGCCGACAGGCTGTGGACGGTCACCGTCATGAGCTTTTCGAGCACGGCTGCCGCCATTGTCCTGGCGCTCTTCCATCCGCTGCCGGCCGCGCCTGCCTGGCCCTATGTCGTGCTCTCGGCCGTCCTTCAGACCGGCTACAGCGTATTCCTGGTCGCCGCCTACCGCTATGGCGAACTGGGGCAGGTCTATCCGATCGTGCGCGGCAGCGTGCCGCTGCTGGTCGCGCTCGGCGGCTTCGCGTTGGCCGGCCAGCGCCTCACCGCGCCGGAGCTCGTCGGCATCGCGCTGGTCGCCTGCGGCATCATGGGGCTGTCGCTCGGGCGAGGCAGGGCCTCGGTGACATCCATCCTCCACGCGCTCGCCACCGGCGCGATCATCGCAGCTTACGCGACCGTCGATGCGATCGGTGTGCGGGCCGCCGGTGACAGCGGCGCCTACACCGCCTGGGTACTTTTGATCTACGGCGCCCTGCTGTTCGCGACCTTCGTCGGCTTACGCGGCCGGCTCGCCGTCGACCCGCACGCGCCCGAGACCTGGAAGGCCCTGGGCGGTGGCCTGTTCGCGCTTCTGGCCTATGGCGCGGTGGTGGCCGCCTTCGCGCTGGGACCGGCCGGGCCGATCACCGCCATCCGCGAAACCAGCGTCGTCTTCGCGGTCTTCATCGGCCGGCTCTTCCTCGGCGAGGCGTTGACCCCCCGACGTGTCGGCGCTTGCGCCGTCGTCGCGCTCGGCGCGATCTGTCTCGGCTATCGGCCGTGACGGCGTCGGCCGCTGGCTCTCGCCATCGTCACGCTCGCGCGCCCTGGCCGGACAGATAGGCGCAGATCAACTCGCTGAGCTGCTTCTGCAGTTCCGGCGCATCGAGCATGTTACGGCGCGCCGCGTTGTGGATGACGCCCTCGACGGCGGAGGAGAGCACCCGCGCCATCGTCTCGGTATCCTTCTTGCGCCGGCGGTATTGCGCGACCGCCGATGCATAGTGCTCGAGATAGCGGGCCTGGAACGAGGCATGCGCGGCGCGCGAGCCGCGGTCGCCCGGCGCCTCGTCGAGCAGCACCTGATGCAGCGTCGGATGGATGCTGTGCGCCGCGATCATGCCGCGCACCAGCTCGCGCGCGAACTGCCTCAGCGGCTTCTCCTCGGCCGCGGCTTCGCGGATGACCGACAGCACGTGATCGAAGTGGCGGCGCCGGATGGCGTCGACCAGCGCGAGCTTGTCGGGGAAATACTGATAGAGCGAGCCGATGCTCACGCCGGCCGCTTCGGCCACCTTGTTGGTGCTGAAGCCCGCCCAGCCGATCTCGCTCAGAACGCGAGCACCTGCTTCAATTATCGCCTCGACGGTGGCGACCGAGCGCGCCTGGCGCGGTTCCTTGCGCATGCGCGGAGCGGATTTCGCAATGCGAGTAGACATCCTGGCCGGCTCTCCCGAGAATATAAACAGCTTACTCACATTTGACTCCAACGCAAATGGGGCGCGGGCGGATGAGTGCCAGGACGTTGCTGAAGAGCCTGCTTGTCTACCAGGCCTGGGCCAATGACGAGCTCTTGGAGAAGCTCGCCGGTCTCGATCCGCACGACAACGAGATGAAACGCCTCGCCGCGCTGAGGCTGATGAACCCTATCCATGTCGTGTCGCGGATCTTTGCGGCGCGTGTCACCGGCGCTGACCACGGCTATGCGAGCGACAACACCGAAGAAACGCTGGAGCCGGCTGAGCTGCGCGCCGCCATGGCGGAAAGCGACCGCTGGTATCTCGACTATATCGAAACCGTTTCTAAGCAACGACTTGCGCAGCCGGTCGCCTTCACCTTCACCGACGGCGACAAGGGCTGCATGACTAGGCAGGAGATGCTGACCCATGTCGTCCTGCATGGCGGCTATCATCGCGGCGAGATCGGCCGCATGCTGGGCGCAGATCGAGGTCTCGCCGCCTTGGGATACCTATGCCGTCCATCTGCACCGGGCCGAGCCGTCGCGTCGCCTGCACGGCAAGCCAGAGCCGCTCGACGCATGATCCGACAGTTGCTGGAATGCGAGCAATAAGCTCACTTCCCAGCCGGCAAGCTTTGCCGCTACTCCGGTACGGTTTTGCTTCGACTTGACCTGTAGATCTTTCCGCTGGACAAGATGAAACCGCCGCCGAGCCGCTTCGTCTTCATTATGAGCAATGCGCTCACATTCTGCTCTCTGGGCAGCGTCGACACGTCCGGATGATCGGGCGATAGAGAGCGTCGGGAATTCTCGGAGACGCAGTTTCACTTCGACAGACAAAGATTCGTTGTCGTTTTTTGCGTCGTTACCCTTGTCAGGGCGTCTTGTGTAACCAAAATTCAATAACTAAAAATCATTGTGTTGCTTCGCTGGCTAGACAGTCGCGAGTCAGATATGCATGAGCACGCCGGGTCACTCACGACCATCGGCAAAACGCAAGGGGCATCGCATGGCAAAGACGACAACCAAGGCGCCGGCGGCGAAAGCGCCGGCAAAGAAAGCGGCACCGAAAGCTGCCGCGAAACCCGCAGCAGTGAAGAAGGCAGCGCCGAAGGCAGCCGCCAAGGCTCCGGCCAAGGCCGCGGCGAAACCCGCCGCGAAGGCTGCGGCTAAGCCGGCCGCGAAGGCAGCGGCAAAGCCTGCC
>NZ_RZSC01000313.1:0-6594 GCF_003998155.1 Mesorhizobium sp. M1E.F.Ca.ET.063.01.1.1 | reverse complement strand
ATCACGCCGAGATCGCCAAGCGAAAGCGCCATGGCGAAGGCAAAGCCGGTCGCCAAGGGCCGCCTGAGCGACGGCCAATCGACCAGGCTCAGCCGGCTCCAGCCGGAAATGCCGAGCGCCAGGCAAAGCCGCTCATGGCGCTCGCTCGCCGCGTCGTAAGCGGGGCGAACGGCGCGGATGGCGAAAGGCATCGCCATCACCGCATTGACGGCGACGACCATGACGGGTGCGACGGCGAACACGTCCGTGAAGCCGCGCAAGGCCAGGAACCAGCCGGCGCCGACCACGATCGGCGGCACGACGAGCACGAAACCGGCGCCGGTGTCGGTGGCATGTTCGAGCAGCGACATGGCGCTGCCCTCGCGGCGCCGCAAGGCCAGCGCGCGCCGGGCCGCGATGAGCGAGAGCGACAGCGTCACCGAAAGCAGCGCCGAGAGGAAAGAGAGCGTGGCGCTGGTGAGCGTCGCACGGCGCACGGCCTCCTCGTCGGCCAGCCGGCCAAGGTCTGCGTCCAATCCAGCCAGCACGGTCGCCGCCATCGGTCCGGCGACGAACAGCAAGGCAAGTACGATCAGGCCGGCGTTCATCACCGTTTCAGCCTTGCCTGTCGCAAGATAGCGGCGCGGCGCTACCGGCAGATTGGCATCGCCGACCGTATTGGCGCCGAGCCGCGTGAGCAGAGCGACGATGACGAAGGTCAGGCCGATCTGCAGCAGCGTCAGCACCACCGCCCGGGCCGGATCGAAATCGAAGCGCAGCGCCTGATAGATGGCGACTTCCAAAGTCGTGGCGGCAGGTCCGCCGCCGAGCGTCAGCACGATGGTGAAGGAAGTGATGCAGAGCATGAACACCAGCCCGGCGACGCCCGGCAAGGCCGTGCGCAACGCCGGCCATTCGATCAACCGCAATGCCGGACAGGCGCCCATGCCGAGCTGGCTCGCCAGCCGCCACTGGTCGGCGGGCACCGTGCCCAACGCCTCGAGGAACAGGCGCGTGGCCAAGGGCAGGTTGAAGAAGACATGCGCGATCAGAATGCCGGACAGGCCGTAAATGCCAGGCCATTCACCGCTGCCGAACCTGACGAGAACGCCGGCAAAATAGCCGGCATGGCCGTAGAGCGCCAGCACACCAAGGGCGGCGACGATGGCCGGCAGCGCCAGCGGCACGGTGAAGAGCTGCAGGATCAGGCGACGCCCCGGAAAGCCCGGATGCCTGGACAGGGCGCGTGCCACCAGCAGCGCCGGCGCGACCGACAGCAGTGTCGACAGCAGCGCCTGCCAAAGCGTGAAGCGGGCGACGCGCAGGAGATAGCCGTCGAAGGCAGCGACAGCGCCGGATGGATCGTGCGCGCCTTCCAGCGCGAGGCCGGCGAAGGCGCCGCCGATGAGCAAGGCGATTGCCGCGAGGGCGATGACGCCAGCGCTGATGCGGGAGTCAGAGCGCGCGGGCTGCACGCGGCACCATCTGGGCGTGAGCTAGCCGACGCCGCGTTCCTTCGCGCCCCCCTCTGTCCTGCCGGACATCTCCCCCTCTAGGGGGGAGATTGGAAGTTCGAACGCCCCGCTCGGTCCTGCAACGTTTGAGATTGGCGAAAGTCGAGGTGACAGCCAATCTCCCCCCTTGAGGGGGAGATGTCCGGCAGGACAGAGGGGGGCGCCGTAGAGCAACCATCTTTCGAGAACTAGCCGGACTCTACTTGCTCATCGCCGCCAGCCACTCATCCACCCAGGCTTTGCGGTTGGCCGCGACCTCCTCGGGACTGAACAGCAAGGTCTTGGTCGGCTTCACCAGCTTGTCGAAGGCCGGATTGAGCGGCTTGTCGGTCTTGCCGGCCGGGAACATCCAGTTGGTCTCCGGGATGACGTCCTGGAATTTCGGCCCGGTCATGAAAGCGATGAACTTTTCCGCCAGCGGGTTCTTCGCGCCCGTCTTGGTGACGCCGGCGACTTCGATTTGCAGGTATTCTCCTTCCTCGAAGGACGCCGCCTGGTAGCGTTCGGTGTTCTCCGCCACCATGTGATAGGCCGGCGAGGTGGTGTAGGAGAGCACCATCGGCGCCTCACCCTTGGTGAACAGGCCGTAGGCCTCGCTCCAGCCCGGCGTCACGGTCAGCACCTTCTGCTTCAGCTTCGCCCAGGCTTCCGGCGCCTTGTCGCCATAGACCGACTTCACCCAGAGAAGCAGGCCGAGGCCCGGCGTCGAGGTGCGCGGATCCTGGATGACGATCTTGTCGGAGGCGCTGCCCTCGACTAGCTCCTTCAGGCTTTTCGGCGGGCTCTTCAGCTTCTCAGTGTCGTAGACGACGGCGAAATAGCCGTAGTCGAAGGGCACGAAGGTATCGTCGCTCCAGCCGCCGGGCACGTTGATGCCGGACACTTCGCCATGCGGCACGAACAGGCCGCTCGCCTTGGCGTCCGCCGTCAGGTTGGTGTCGAGGCCGAGCACGACATCGGCCTTGGTGCCGGCGCCTTCCAGCTTGACGCGATTGAGCAATGCCACGCCGTCGGCGACCGAGACGAATTCGAGGTCGCAGCCGCATTCGGCCTCGAATTCCTTCTTCACCGCGGGTCCAGGACCCCAGTCGGCGGTGAAGCTTTCATAGGTATAGACAGCGAGCTTGTCCTTCGCCTCGGCGGGCCCGAGACCCGCCAGCAGCGAAACCAAGCCGGTTGCGAGAATAAGCTGGGACCATAGTGAGCGCATCGGCGCCTCCTTCGTTCGTGTTAAAGGAATTGAGGCGTCGGATGGTCCGAGACGTCTAATCCCTCCGCCGGTACAAACCGGATCAGGTTCAGCGGGTTGGCTTTGTTGCCTCTCAGCCGGTTCGCGAAAGTCAGCGTCCGGCACCCCGTTAGAGCGCTTCGAGACATAGGCCCGGCCGAAGCGGCGCGCAAGCGGAAGTTGCCGGGCATCCAATGCATCACGGCTTACTCCGTAACGAGCGCCGTTCCGTTTGGATGCGCCCGGCTTCCGTTTCGCGGGCGGGGCTGGTAAGGGCGACGGCCATGGGCACATTCACCATCCTGCTTGGCGGCGAACTCGTCCGCACGCCTCGGCTCGATCGCCAGATCGAAGGCTCGCGCGTCATCGCCGCCGACGGCGGCATCGGCCATGCCCGCATGCTTGGCCTCGTGCCGGAGCTCTGGGTCGGCGATTTCGATTCGGTGCCCGCGGACCTGCCGGAGGATCTGGCCGCCGTGCCGCGCAAGATCTTCCCGGCCGAGAAGGACATGACTGACGGCGAGCTCGCAATCGCCGAAGCGCTCGCGCGCGGCGCCACCAGCCTGGTGCTGGCCGGCGCCTTCGGCGGCAGGCGCGCGGACCATGCCTTTCTGCATCTGGCGCTTGGGCTTCGGCTGGCCGAGGCCGGCACCAATATTCTGCTGACCAGCGGCGCACAGGAAGGTGTCCCCATCCTGCCGGGGAAACCAGCCGGCTTCGACTATGCCGACGGCACGCTGTTTTCGGTGCAGGGCTTCTCCGATCTCACCGGCCTGACGGTCACCGGCGCAAAATGGCCGCTCGATCGCGTCAAGGTGGCGTTCGGCTCCTCGCTCACTATATCGAACGAGGTCAAGGGACGGCTCGAGATCGCGCTCGAGCGCGGCCGGGCGCTGCTTCTGGCCCACCCTTATCCTCTTCCCGAAAGCTGACATGGCTCCGCCTCTTCTCAATCTCGACGGCATAAAACTGACCTTCGGCGGCACGCCGCTGCTCGACGGCGCGGCGCTCAGCGCCTCCGCCAGCGAGAAGATCGCGCTGGTCGGCCGCAACGGCTCGGGCAAGTCGACGCTGCTCAAGATCGCTGCCGGGCTGATCGAGCCGCAGGACGGCGAGGTCTTCCGCCAGCCTTCGGCGACGGTTCGCTATTTGCCGCAAATGCCCGACATGGACGGCTTCGCCAGCGTGCGCGCCTATGTCGAGGCGGGGCTGGGCCCGGCCGACGATCCGCATCGCGCCACCTATCTCATGGACCATCTCGGCCTGACCGGCGAGGAACGGCCGGACGACCTTTCCGGCGGCGAGGCGCGCCGCGCAGCCCTTGCCCGCGTCATGGCGCCGGAACCCGACATCCTTCTGCTCGACGAGCCGACCAACCATCTCGACCTGTCGGTCATCGAATGGCTGGAAGAGGAGCTTGCCCGCACCTCCTCGGCCGTCATCCTGATCTCGCACGACCGCCGCTTTCTCGAACGCGTCTCGCGCGCCACCGTCTGGCTCGACCGCGGCCAGACGCGGCGGCTGGACAGGGGCTTTGCGCATTTCGAGGAATGGCGCGACCAGGTGCTTGAGGAGGAAGAGCGCGAGCAGCACAAGCTCGGCCGCCAGATCGTGCGCGAGGAGCATTGGCTGCGCTATGGCGTGACCGCCAGGCGCAAGCGCAACATGCGCCGGCTCGGCGAGCTGCAGGCCATGCGCCAGCGTTTCCGCAGCCATCGCGGCGCCGAGGGCACGGCGACCATGGTGGCGAGCGATGCCGCCGAATCCGGCAAGCTGGTGATCGAGGCCAAGGCCATCGACAAAAGCTTCGGCGACCTCACCGTGGTCAAGGGTTTCTCGACCCGCATCCAGCGCGGTGACCGTGTCGGCCTGGTCGGGCCGAACGGCGCCGGCAAGACGACGCTGCTCAAGATGCTGACCGGCGAGCTGACGCCGGATGCCGGCTCCGTGCGGCTCGGCGTCAATCTGGAGATCGCGACGCTCGACCAGAAGCGCGAGGCCGTCGATCCGCAGGAGACGCTGGCGCACTACCTGACCGACGGGCGCGGCGAGAACCTTGTGGTCAATGGCGAGCAGCGCCATGTCGTCTCCTACATGAAGGATTTTCTGTTCAAGCCGGAGCAGGCGCGCACGCCGGTGCGCGAGCTTTCGGGTGGCGAGCGGGCGCGCCTGCTGCTCGCCCGCGTGCTGGTGCGGCCGGCGAACCTCCTGGTGCTCGACGAGCCGACCAACGATCTCGACATGGAGACGCTGGAACTGCTGCAGGAACTGGTCGCCGGCTTTGCCGGAACGGTGATCCTTGTCAGCCACGACCGCGATTTCCTCGACCGCACCGTCACCAGCGTGATCGCGCCCGACGGCAGCGGCCGCTGGATCGAGTACGCCGGCGGCTACTCCGACATGCTGGCGCAGCGCGGCGGCTCGAGGCTCGAGGAACGCAGAGCAAGGCCGAAGGCCGAAACCACCGACGCAAGCTCTGCGCCGAAAGGCGAGCAGGCGACCGCGAAAGGCCCGGCGAAGAAGCTTTCGTTCAAGCAGAAATTCGCGCTGGAATCCCTGCCGAAGAAGATCGAGGCGGTGACGGCCTCGATCTCGCGGCTGGAGAACAACATCGCCGACCCCTCCTTCTACGAGCGCGATCCGGTCTCGTTCCAGAAGACCATTGCCGCCCTCGACAAGGAGCGCACGACGCTCGCCGCACTTGAGGAAGAGTGGCTGGAGCTGGAGATGCTGCGGGAGGAGATGGAAGGGTGACGCGCTTGCTTGCGAGCTTCGTGGCGTTTTACGATACGCACGATCGGAGGCTCCAACATGCTTCGGCCCGGTTCCAGATCTGAGCGAAAATCAGTCAGACTCTCTATTGACTCTCGGCTGATCGAGGACGTCAAGGCATTGGGCATAGACATTTCCAGCATCGCCGAAGCGGCTATCGCGGCGGCGGTGTCAGCTGAAAAGACACGTCGATGGCAAGATGAGAATAGGGAAGCCATCGATAGCTGGAATGATTACGTCAGGCGCCACGGCCTGCCCTTGGCCAAGTACCGCCTGTTTTGATCCCGTAGCAGGTTTTGCGATCCTCCGGAAAAATCCGAGGATCGCCCCCCACCTCAACCCGACGTCTTCGTCGCCCAGGCCTTCAGCGCCTCATCAAAAACCTTCCCGCCGGGGATGCCCTTTTCCATGGTGAGCAGCGCACGGCGTCCGGTCTTGTAGACCACCGGCACGTCGATCCAATCCTGTCCCCTGAGCAGCGTCAGGTTCGCGTCCTCGTCGGCCTTGGTGTCGTTGAGCGCGACGAGGAAGAAGCCGTCGGCGATCTTGGCCGGGATGCCGATCAGCGGGCTGCCGGCATCCTGTTCCGAACTCTTCATGGCGATGCGCAGGATGTTGTCGACGCCGCCGCCGTCAAACCCTTCCGGCGTCAGGAAGATCATCTCGATGATGTGGCTCGCAGGCAGGGTCTGGTCGGTATTGCGCCGGATGGTCATCCTGAGCTGGATGTCCTTGCCCGGTATCGTCGCCTCGGCGCGGATCGCCGGCTCCGGCGGCAGGTCGCCGCCCGGCGATTCCTGCACCAGCGACCAGACGATGCTGCCGGGCTCGGCCGTGCCCTGCTGCGTGCTGGTGCGCTCCTCATAGAAGATCGCCTTCTGGCCGACCGGCACCGTCGCTTCGGCCGTCGCGGGCGCGGGCGTGGTCCCAGACGCGGGTGGCGTGGTGCCGGCCGCCGGCGGTGTCGTCCCCGCGGCAGGAGGCGTAGCGCCGGCAGCCGGCGCGGGCGGATTGGCCGCGGCATCGGCCGGCGCCGGCGGCGTTGCGCCCGGCGTTTGAGCGGCCGCGCCCGGCGGCGTGCCGGCAGCGGGCGGGGTCGTC
>NZ_RZSC01000312.1:0-6595 GCF_003998155.1 Mesorhizobium sp. M1E.F.Ca.ET.063.01.1.1 | reverse complement strand
GAAGTCGGCGGCGCTCAACTGTGCCCAGGCCTCGACGTCGCCGCCGGCGCAGAAGCCTTTGCCTTCGCCGCGGATGAGCACGACGCGGACGCCCCCGGCCAGTTCCGCCTCGTCGAGTGCGGTTTCGAGTGCCCGCAACATGGGAATGTCGAGCGCGTTGAACTTTTCCGGCCGCCGCAGCATGACGACGCCGATGGCGCCGTCCTGCTCGAAGGTGACGAGGCGCTCAGCCATGCGCGCCTCCGAGCGAAGCGCCGCCATTGAGCGACAGGCCGATCGGCCGGTCCTGGTAGAGCGAGGCAGGCGTCACCTTGAGGTCGTTGGCGATAGCGAGCGGGATGTCGGCCTGCGCCAGCACGTCGCGTTCGAGATCGATACCGGGCGCGAGTTCCGTCACCATCAGCCCATCCGGCGTCAGCTTCATCACGCAGCGCTCGGTGACATAGGTGATGTCCTGCCCCTGAGCGACCGCGCGTTTTCCCGAGAAGGAGATGTGCTCGACCTCCTCGACGATCTTCTTGACCTTGCCTTCCTGGTCGATGCGGATGGCGCCATCGGCCAGCGAAAGCTTGGCGCCGGCGTTGAAGAAGCCGGAGAAGACGATCTTCTTCGCTCGCGCGGTTATGTCGACGAAGCCGCCGGCGCCGGCCGTCACGTGCGGCCTTGCCGAAAGCTTCGAGACGTTGACGGAGCCATGGCGGTCGATCTGCAGGAAGGACAAGAGCGAAGCGTCGAAGCCGCCGGCCTGAAAATAGATGAATTGGTGCGGCGAGGGCATGATCGCCTCGGCGTTCGAGGCGCAGCCGAACTTGAAGTCGAGCAGCGGCACGCCGCCGACCGCGCCCTGCTCGATCACCCAGGTGACCTTGCCATGCTGGCCTTCCTCCAAGAGGATGCGCGGCACGTTGGCGGAGATGCCGAAGCCAATGTTGACGGCCATGCCGTCGCGCAACTCCATGGCGACGCGGCGCGCGATCACCTTCTGGACGTTCATCTCGGGCGTGCGAAAGGTCGACAGCGGCCGGAAGATCTCGCCCGAGATCGCCGGGTCGTAAGGCGTCTGCGTCGTCTGCAACTGATCGGGCGCGACGACGATATGGTCGACCAGCACGCCGGGCACACGGACGTCATGCGGCTTCAGCGTGCCGTTCTCGACGACGCGCTTGACCTGGGCGATGACGATGCCGCCATTGTTGCGGGCAGCTAACGCCTGCTCCAGCCCGCCGAGATAGGCGCCTTCATGCTCGTAGGTGAGGTTGCCGCGCTCGTCGGAGGAGGTGGCGCGGATGATCGAGATGTCGGGGACGATGGCGCGGAAATAGAGCCATTCCTCGCCGTCGAACTGCTCGACCGAAACGATCGGCTCGCTGGCCGCCGCATTCATGGCGCAGCCCTGATGGCGCGGATCGGCAAAAGTGTCGAGACCGACCTTGGTCAGCACGCCAGGCCGCTTGGCGGCCGCCTCGCGATGCATGTCGAACAGGATGCCGGAGGGCACGTTGTAGGCGGCGACGGAATTGTCGCCGATCATCTGCCAGATCCGCGGCGGCTCAGCCGAGGAGGGGCCGGACGGGTAGGAGCCGCAGAGCGTGCGCTTCAAAAGGCCCGGCTTGGCGAGATGGTCGATACCCTTGATGCCGTACATGTCGCCGGCGGCGATCGGGTGCAGCGTGGTGATCGCCTTCGGATGGCCTTCCGCGTCGAAGCGCTCGCCGATCGCGGCGAGCACGGCGTCCGGGCAGCCGAGGCCGCTCGACGACGACACGGAGACGACCGCGCCATCCTTGATCAGGCTGGCGGCATAGGCCGCCGAGACGAGCTTGCTCACGCGAGGCTCCCGAGTTGCGGATCGATCACGACGGCCCTGCCGGTCTTGGCGGATTGCAACGCCGCTTCGGCTGATGCCAGCGACCAGATGCCATCCTCGCCGGTGGCGGACGGCTGGCCTTCGCCGCGGATCGCGGCATGGAACTGGCGCAGCGAGCGGGTGTAGAGGTCCTCGCGGTCGAAATTCAGCTCTTCCTCACCGCTCGCGGTGCGCAGCAGCACGGAGCCCACCGGCTTCTGCGTCATGATATTGGTGGCGATCAGCGAGCCTTCCGATCCATGCACCTCGAAACCAGTGCCGGCGAATTTGGTCGTGAAGCCCTCATGCGATTGCGCGATGACGCCGGATTTGAAGCGCCAGATGCACATGGCGCCGTCCTCCAGTCCGCCGCCGGCCATGCCGGCCGACTGCGTGAATGCCGAGATCTCGACCGGGTCGTCGCCGAGCACGAAGCGCAGCGTGTCGGCATCGTGGACGGTGATGTCGAGCACCACGCCGCCACCGGCCTCGGGCTTGGTTATGCGCCAGCCCTGCAGGTTTTCCGGCAGGTAGACGGAATGGAAGACGCGCGCGGCGACTGGCTTGCCGATGCGGCCGGCGGCGATCGCCTCGCGCATCGCCCGGTGCCCGCCGGCATTGCGCAGATGATGATTGGTGCCGAACACGATGCCGGCCTTCCTGGCGGCCGCGACCAGCTTGCGCGCATCGGCGCTGGTCAGCGCCAGCGGCTTTTCGCAGAGCACGTGCTTGCCGGCCTTGATGGCCGCAAGCCCCTGTTCGAGATGCAGTTCGTTGGTGGTCGAGATGTAGACGGCGTCGATGTCCGTGCTGAGCAGCGCATCGAGCGTCGAAACGGCGGCCGGGATGCCGTTTTCCCTGGCATAGGCTTCGGCGCGCTCGGGGCTGGAGCTCATCACGGCGGCAACCTCGCCGTCGGCCTGCGCGCGGATGGCGTTGATCATGAACTGTCTGGCGATCGTGCTCGCACCGATCAGACCCCATCTCACGCTCATGCCGCGTCTCCCATTCCAGCGCCGCGCGCGTTGCGGCTCGGGCCGCAGCTTTCCCTGACGACGAGGCTGACTGCGCCGATATGGTCCTCGGCGCGCGTTGTGCGCGACTGGATCATTTTCAGCATAACATGGGCGGCGCGCTCGCCGAGGCCGGCGGTATCGACGGCGACGCTGGTCAGCGCCGGCATGTAGTGCTCGGCCTCGGCCACGTCGTCGAAACCGACCACGGCGAAGTCCGTGCCGGCCTCCAGCCCGCGCTTGCGCAGCGCCAGCATGACGCCGAAAGCGACGGCGTCGTTGAAGCAAAGAGCGGCCGACGGCGGCTCGGGCGCCGCAAGCGCGGTCTCCAGGCAGGCCATGCCGCCCTTGCGGCTGGTCTCGCCCTCGACGATCGTTCTGTTGGCGACGGGAATGCCCAGCGCTTCACAAGCCTCCAAGAAGCCGCCCAGCCTCTGCTGATAAACCACGAGGTCGGACGAACCGCCGAAGAAGGCCAGGCGGCGGTGGCCCTTGAGGATCAAATGCTCTGTGGCGATGAAGGCGCCGCGATGGTTGTCCGGCGCGATCACCGGAATGCGGCTCTCGGGCAGCCGGCGCATGGTGAAGACGATCGGCACGCCGGCGGTCTCGATGCGGCGGAAGGCGCCGGGAGTGGTGCCGCGCGCCGGCGAGACGATCAGGCCGGCGACACCCTGCTCCATCAGCGACTTCAGCACTTCTTCCTGACGCACGGGGTTTTCGGCGGTGTTGGCGATGAAAGGCACGATGCCGGCCGCCTGGAAGACGCGCTCCATGCCGACCGCCAGTTCGGCGAAGAAGGGATTGGTGAGGTCGTTGATCACCATGCCGATGACGTTGGAGTGAGCCTTGCGCAGATTGGCGGCGCCGCGGTTGTATACATAGCCGACATCCTCGATCGCCTTGCGCACCTTGACCGCGGTCTCAGGCCGGATCAGCCCGCTGCCTTGCAGCACGAGCGATACCGTCGATTTGGACACGCCGGCCTCGCGGGCGATGTCCAGGATCGTCGCCTTGGCCCGGCTGGCCATCTCCGCTCTTTCCTCCGCATTCGGCATTAATTTATTGGAACGTTCTAAACATCAGGTCAAACGAAGAGTCAATCGGGAATCGTCTGGAATTCCAAAAATTGATCGATGCTGGCGGAAATCGCTGCAAATGCGAGCTTTTTTCTGTTGCGACGCAGCACAGCCTCGGCGTCGAACAGGAGTCACAAAGGTTCTTGATTTATTGGAACGTTCCATTTATAGGCTGCCGCAAAGGGAGACTTCCATGGACATCATCCTGCCTGCGGAGAATGGCGATCGAGCCAGCTACCGGCTGGTCGGCCAACCGGCGGAGCCGATCCCCGGCGCGGAATTCCCGCGCATCGCCTATGCCGCGGCCCATGTCGTCGCCGACCCTTTCGCCATGACCGATCCCTGGTCGCGGCCGGCGGTCGACTGGGACAGGACGATGGCCTTCCGCCATCATCTGTGGCGGCTCGGCTTCCGCATCGCAGAGGCGATGGACACCTCACAGCGCGGCATGGGTTTCGACTGGCCGAGCGCCAGGGAGCTGATCCGCCGCTCGATCGCCGAGGCGCGCACGGTGAAGGGCGCCGATCTCGCTTCCGGCGCCGGCACCGACCACCTGGCGCCCGCGGCAGCAAGGACGCTGGACGACGTGATCCATGCCTATGAGGAGCAGTTCGCCTTCATCGAGGGCGAGGACGGCAAGGCGATCATGATGGCGAGCCGCGCGCTGGCGGCGGTGGCCAAGGGGCCGGACGACTATGCGCGCGTCTACGACCGCATCCTCTCACAGGCCTCCGGCAAGGTCATCCTGCATTGGCTGGGCGACATGTTCGATCCGGCATTGAAAGGGTATTGGGGAAGCAATGAATTCGACGCCGCGCTCGATACGGTCGTTGCCATCATCGATCGGCATGCCGGCAAGGTCGAAGGCATAAAGATATCGCTGCTCGATGCCGGCAAGGAGGTGTCGCTGCGCGACCGGCTGCCCGAGGGCGTGGTGATGTTCACGGGCGACGATTTCAACTACCCGGAATTGATCGCCGGCGACGGCAAGAGGCACTCGCATGCGCTGCTCGGCATCTTCGACGCCATCGCGCCGGTTGCCAACGCCGCGCTGGTGAAGCTCGGCGGGGGCGATCGGGCCGGCTATGACGCGCTGATGGCGCCGACCGTGCCGCTGGCGCGCAAGATCTTCGAGGCGCCGACAGAATATTACAAAGCGGGCATCGTTTTCATGGCCTGGCTGAACGGGCACCAGGACCATTTCGCCATGGTCGGCGGCATGCAGTCGGCGCGCGGCATATGCCACTACGCCGACGTCTTTCGCCTCGCCGATCGGGCCGGATTGCTGGCCGACCCCGGACTCGCCATCGCCAGAATGAAGGGCCTTTGCGCGGTCGCGGGTGTCTGAGCCAGACGCACCTGCCGGCTCCGCCGAACAGCCCTGCGGACAAAAGATTCTTTCCTCCTTGAACCCATCCGAGAACAAGTGCGACCAAGCGCTGCGTAAGCAACCAAGTTCACCGAGGAGAACGCAGCGGCAAAGCCCTACAGCCTAACTGCTCTGGTCCCTTAGAGACTTAGATTTGAAAGGATGGTGGGCGTGACAAGGATTGAACTTGTGACCCCTGCAATGTCAATGCAGTGCTCTCCCGCTGAGCTACACGCCCATCCGAAGCCGCGCATACACCATTTTTGGTCCGGCGCGTCAATAGCGGGAACAAGAAAAGAAAGCTTCGCTTTGCCGCACCGGCGGAAGCCCGCCGGAAAACCCTCTCAGGCTGCCTGCAGCATCTTTTCGACCTCGTTGACGAGGTCGCGCAGATGGAAAGGTTTCGATAGCACCTTGGCGTCCTTGGGCGCCTTGGAATCCGGATTGAGCGCGACCGCGGCAAAGCCGGTGATGAACATGACCTTGAGGTCCGGATCGATCTCGGTGGCGCGGCGGGCGAGCTCGATGCCGTCCATCTCGGGCATGACGATATCGGTTAGCAGCAGCGAGAAAGGCTCCTCGCGCAGCCGCTCATAGGCGCTGGCGCCATTGTCGAAATCGCTTACTTGGTAACCGGCTCTTTCCAGTGCCTTGACGAGGAACCGGCGCATATCGTCGTCGTCTTCCGCCAGTAGAATGCGTGCCATTTTGTCCCGTCCGAATCACCCGCCCCAAGCCTGCCGCCGCGCAAGCCCGTTAACCATCCTGTATATGAGGAGGAGACGGTAAACATCAAGTGAACGTTGGCCCTGTCCGCGCTGTTTCAGCCGGCCGTTTCGTGGGGCTGAAATGCTGGACATGCCGGGCGCAAGATGGCAGTTTTGAATCATGACGCAGTGCTTCATCCTGGTTCGTTCAAATTGAAGACGGCAGCCGAGGATTTTTCGGTCGTACCACCCTTCGAAATCCGATCGGGCGCCGAGCAACGCGTCCCTTTCCTGTTCAATTCGCCGCATAGCGGCCGCTACTATCCGGAGCGCTTCCTCGCCATGGCGCGGCTTGACCGCAACGCCATCCGGCGGTCGGAGGATTGCTATGTCGACGAGCTTTTCGGCGGCGCCGTCGCGCTCGGCGCGCCGATGCTGGCGGCGAATTTCCCGCGCGCCTATCTCGACGTCAACCGCGAGCCGTGGGAGCTCGATCCGCGCATGTTCGCGGAGCCGGTGCCGTCCTTCTGCAATATCCGCTCGGCTCGCGTGGCGGGCGGGCTGGGCACGGTGCCGAAGCT